>CAMWKN010000363.1 GCA_947174825.1 uncultured Clostridium sp. | reverse complement strand
GGGTGGTGTTCTCTTCCTCTGTACGAATTATGTTGCCGACAATGCAAAACAAAATAATATCCATACCATGTTAACGGATGAAGGATTATATGGGGATATCTGTGTGTCCATTGATGATGATGATTTGGGAAAAGTGATACCGAATCATATCGTTACCTCCATTGAACAAAACCATCTAAAGGGGATACAGAAAATTTTTCCTGTATCCTATACATTAGGAGAGATGCCGTTAGACAACGGAATTTTTCGTTGGACGGATTTTTATCCCGAAGTGGCAGAAGATCCGTCTTCCGATTATGCGCAGGATCCGGATATTATGGAAAAATATAATGGCATTGCTACAAAACAGGCAAAGGACAGCTATCGTTTGAAGGTCAATGTATATGGGTATGGAAATGAGCAGTTTCATGATTTGTCGGATTATATTCTGGATGGTGAGATTCATCCTGAAAGCATGATGCAGGAAAATAAAATTGTGTTAAAGACATTGATGGATGGCGGTGGTTATTATGATGGAATCGCCATAAAACCAGGAGATCATATTACACTCAAAGTACCCAAAAGCGAATTCATTCATAGTGAACCAGATTTGTTAAAATTTCAGGCTGGAGAGGAATGCTATATTGAAAAGGATTTTGTGGTTGCAGCACTGGTCAGTCGCTGTGTGGGGGAGAATGATGCATTGATTGGTTCTGGTACAGATGTGGTCAGCGTTATTATGCCACAGCAGATGATGGAACAGCATTTTAGTATTCGTGATTATAATCAGATTACTATTAAAATGGAAGAAGTCGATTCCAGCGAAAAGATTGTACAGGAGATAAGATCATATTTGAAAGGTCTTAGCAGTTGTGTGATCCATGATTACCGTGGTGGAATTAAAAAGAAAAACCAGATTCTGATGCAAAAAGTCTATTTCTTCTATGGTATTTCCATTATCTTATTTCTCATTAGTTTATTGCATGCGGTAAACAGTATGAAACATTTGATCTGGACGAGACGGTATGAATTTGGGGTGCTGCGGGCTATGGGAATTACTGATGCAGGATTCCGCAGTATGCTGGTAAGACAGGGGGCTATGTATGGCATGATTTCCAGTATCGTTATGTTGATTGTAACACTTTTGTGTCAGGGAGTGTTAGCTGGGATTATGCAGCATGTGATCCGTTATATTATTGTAAGCAGGGGGATTTCTCTGGTCTCCTGTATCGGCATGGCATTGTGGAACAGTGTGGTATGTATTTTGGCGATGGTATGCTGTGGTCAGGAATTGCTGCGGGAGTATGTGGTGGATGAGATCCGGAGATACGACTAGCATTTTATTGTACACCATGAGTGCCTATGCTATAATTGTGGTGTAGGAAACAATAGAGCCAAGGCGGCTGCCCTCCGAATTTCAGTTTATGTTATAAGCTTTTTAGGGACAAAAAATAGCCGTCAACTGAATACATATATATATTGCATGTTGTACATTAAAGATTACTGTTCATAAGGCAGTCAAATATGAGGTTCATAGAAGAAGTAAAGTGTAAAGGAGTCATTATGGAAGAACAATTAAAAATTTTATTTGTGGAGGATGATCATGCACTGGCAATGGGAACAGAATATGCCTTAGAAGACGAGGGAATGGCTGTGTGGCATGTAGAGGATTTTGCATCGCTGCAGGAAGTTTATCAGAAACAGGAAGGACAATTTGATTTGGTGCTTCTGGATGTGATGTTGCCAGATGCAGATGGTTACCAGGTGTTTTCCTGGTTGCAGGAGCAGGGAGATGGCATACCAGTTATTTTTTTGACGGCACTAGATGATGAGGGAAATGTGGTTCGTGGATTATCGATAGGTGCTTCCGATTATGTTACCAAGCCGTTTCGGATGAAAGAATTGATTGCCAGAATTCGTGCTAATGTACGCAAAAAAGGACAGATAGAAATAGAGAAACAGTATAAGGATAGGGATACGGACGGGAATGGTCTGTATTTGGATGAGGAACGATATTGCCTGCGAAAAAATGGAGAACAGATTGAGCTGACACTGAGCGAGTTTCGCTTATTAAGGGAGTTGATGCGGCATCCAAATCAGGTTTTGACCAGAGAGCAGTTAATTGATAAATTGTGGTCTGTAGATGAAGCATTCATTGACGGAAATACTCTATCGGTCTATATTCGACGGATCCGGGAAAAGATTGATATAGAAAATCGGGATAGCTATATTAAGACAGTACGAGGGGTGGGATATATGTGGCAGTCTGTTTTAAATTAGTTGTATCAGAATCGTAGGTAATGGGATGTGGTTGTGGTTTTAATACTTATCGCATGGATATGGTTGGCAGAATATGGGAGGTAGAATATGCAGATCATGAGCATTGTTCTGTTTGTCCTGGTAATTGGACAGGCAATCTGGCATCAATATAGTAAAATGCATTATTATGACCAGATAGACCGGGCAGAGGAGCTACTGCGGCAGATGGTAGAGCAGGCGGGGAAACATGAGGTGGCAGAGGAGCAATGGCAGCAGTGGAAAATAGAATGTGAGAGACATTATCACCAAGGTGCTATGGGGAGATTGTATGGAAGGATCTGGGAGGTAGCACAGATTGATCGGGATCGGGAGCATAAGCATGGGCAGGAATTTGCTTATTTACAGGAGTTAATGCAGGATATTTCTCATCAGATGAAGACTCCGTTAGCTGCTCTGTCTGTCTTTTTTGATGTTTTTTCCGGCCAATTGAAGCAGGAGCAATCCAGGGAAAGGGAGATGGTAGAGCAGGCGAGACGGCAGATTGGACGGATGCGGTGGTTGGTACAGGGTATGTTGAAACTGGCACAGGTAGAATCCGGAGTGCTTCGGTATGATTTTCAGAATCACGCAGTTAAGGAAGTAATTGACCGTAGTATTGATGCTTTGCAGACGAAATGGGAGGAAAAATCTCTATGTATTCGGGTACAGGAGAATGAAGAAGAACAGATTATACTGAAACAGGATGCAGGGTGGATGCAGGAAGCCTATCAGAATATATTGAAAAATGCCATTGAGTATGCACCGGTTGGCAGTACGATTACAATAGCTATCGAACAGACCTCCCTGGCGGTTATCATATCTATAGAAGACCAGGGAGAGGGGATATCGGAGACCGAACTTCCTAAGATTTTTAATCGTTTTTATCGTGTCCGTAAATCGGGGCAGAATGATGACGGTGTAGGGATTGGTCTGGCGCTGGCAAAAAGTATTGTTGAAGCACAAGGTGGCATTTTGACAGTTTACAGTCAGACCGGACAAGAATCCTACACTCGATTTGTTATGACTTTTCTGAAAAAATTAGTTTAAGGAACTATCCTGTATCAAATTTAAAAGTTGTTTTAGGATTGTTTCTAAGTTCCGATATTCATTATTTTCTCCCAATTTATCTTAATTTTTTCAGAAATTTTCTGATTTTGGCAGACTACTTCTGCCATATCCAGTTCCATGATATCTTCCTCAAACC
>CAMWKN010000362.1 GCA_947174825.1 uncultured Clostridium sp. | reverse complement strand
TTTGCTTGTATTTCGTGGCAGATGGAAAGGTATGAATGTATGTTACAATTACAGGCTATTTTTAGCAATGATATGGTGTTGCAACGAGGGAAGAATATAGCAATCTGGGGGGAGACGGATCGGGCGATGGTGTCATTATCCTTTGCAGGACAGACCGTAGATGCCATAGTGGAGAATGGGGCTTTTCAGGCATTTCTGGCACCGATGGATGCAGGAGGACCTTATGAACTGCAGATCCGGGCATTTGATGACAGGACAGACGGGGCGGCATGT
This sequence comes from uncultured Clostridium sp., assembly GCA_947174825.1. The sequence goes on along the minus strand of CAMWKN010000362.1, from coordinate 3,214 downwards.
GATGAGATTACATATCATAATATTATGCTGGGAGAGGTCTGGCTGGCAGGCGGTCAGTCCAATATGGAGCTGGAACTGCAGAATAGTAAAGATGGGGCAGAAGTCGTCAAAAATATCCATAATGACAGACTGCGGTATTATTATACGCCGAAGGTTCCCTGGGTAGGAGATCCCCTTTATGAAGCAGAGGCAGAAAGCCACTGGGAACTGTGCTCTCCAGAGACAGCAGGCAGATGGTCTGCTGTGGCATATTATTTTGCGGAGAAACTGGCAGCGGAACTGGATGTGACTGTGGGCATTATCGGCTGTAACTGGGGTGGTACTTCCGCATCCTGCTGGGTTGGAAGAGAGACTCTGGAAAATGATAAGACGATTTCCAAATACATCGAAGACTATGACCAGATCGTAGCGGAGCAGGATCCGGAGGAACATATCAAGGCAAGGGAAGCCTATGTGATCTATCAGGCAGAGTTTGATAAAAATGTGGGTCATTATTATGAGACGGCAGAAAATCCTACCTGGGAGGAGGCATTGGAACTGTTTGGAGAATGCCAGTATCCGGGACCAATGGGACCACGGTCGGAATTTCGTCCGTGCGGGCTGTATGAAACCATGGTAGAGAGGATTCTCCCTTATACTTTGGCAGGATTTTTGTACTATCAGGGAGAGGAGGATGATCATCGTCCTTATACCTATTATGAATTGTTGTCTGGTTTGATCCGTCAGTGGAGACGGGATTGGCAGGATGACACACTGCCATTTTTGTTGGTACAACTGCCGATGTTCCAGAATGGGGGAGAGCCGGATTATCAAAACTGGCCGTTTATCCGGGAAGCACAGATGCGGGTGTTCCAGACTATTAAGAATACCGGAATTGCTGTGGCATTAGATCAGGGGGAGTATGCCAATATTCATCCGGTTAAGAAAGACATTGTGGGGGCTAGGTTAGCAGATCAGGCATTGTGCCAGGTGTATGGACGAAAGCAGGATAAGGAGGTTTATGGACCGATTTATCGCAGCTACCGGATCACTGGGGAGAAGATGGTTTTGAACTTTGATTATGCGGAGCAGGGAATCCAGTGTAAGGCAGATCAGATTACCGGATTTGAAATAGCAGGAGCGGATCAGCAGTATTATCCGGCAAAGGCATCTATTCAGGGAAATGAAATTACGATATCTTCCCAGAAAGTTGCCAGACCAGTATATGCCAGATATTGCTGGACGAATTATCAGGAAGTAACTCTCTTTGGAGCAAATCAAATGCCGGTGGCGCCATTTCGGACTTCCCGAAGGGATGGTGCGATTGCAACAGGCAGCAGAAACGGCTGGGAGTTTGCGGAGACAGAGGAAAAATAAAGTCATAAGTCAGGGGGTAACGAAAGGAGAAGGAATATGAGATTTGGAGTTATTGGAGTTATTGTCATTGTATTTTTGCTGGTGTTTGTAGTAGGTACCTATAATAAATTAGTGCGTGGCAAGATTATGATAGATGAAGCTTTTGCCACCATGGATGTCTATTTGAAAAAAAGATTTGATTTGATTCCTAATCTGGTGGAAACCGTCAAGGGATATGCGAAACATGAGGAGGGTACCCTGGCGGAAATTATAGGGTTGCGCGGTCAGAATTACAGTAGTATGTCAGATGAAGAAAAGATCCAGTCCGGTATGGAGATGTCCCGGATGCTTCCGCAGATTATGGCGCTGGCAGAGAGTTATCCAGAATTAAAGGCAAATCAAAACTTTCTGGATCTGAGTAAACAGTTGAGTCAGATTGAGGACGATATTGCCAGCTCCCGGAGATATTATAATGGGGCTGTAAAACAGTATAATTTTACGGTACAGATGTTTCCGGGAAGCCTGATTGCTGGTCTATTCCATTTTGAGACAAAACGGATGTATGAGGTGGAGAGTGCGGCAGAGCGGCAGAATGTGCAGGTGAAATTTTAATGAAAAAAATACATTGCAGATTATTATGGGCTGTTTTGCTATTGCTGCTTTTGCCTGGGAATGCCAGACAGGCAGAGGCAGCAGAGGCGTTTTATATTACGAATTATACAGTAACGGTGCAGGTATCTCAGGATAATGTCTACCATATTCAGGAGGATATCGGTGTCAATTTTACGGAGTCGCGTCATGGAATATACCGTGATATTCCAATCTCTTATACGGTCAGCCGGGAGGATGGCAGCAGTAATAGGGTTCATGCCAAGGTTAGCAATGTTTCCTGTAACGAAACCTATAAGACCAGCCGTTCCAGCGGAAATTACCGATTGCAGATTGGCGATGAAGATCAGATGCAGTTTGGTCCTAAGTTCTATTCGATTTCCTATGACTTATCGGTGGGGAAAGATCCACTAAAGGATAAGGATGAATTTTATTACAATATTATAGGTACCGGATGGGATACTACCATATCGAATGTGACTTTTTCTGTGCTTATGCCAAGCACCATTGATCAGGAAAAGTTCGGTCTATCTTATGGATATCAGGGAGATACTTTGTATGATGGATTGCAGTATCAGATTAATGATAATATGGTGGTAGGCAGTCTAGATTCATCTGTTGTTTTGCAGCCAGGGCAGGGACTTACCATGCGTATGGAGTTTCCGGATGGATATTTTAGCTATCATCCGGAGTTTCCGCTGGGGGCGGTAACGTCCATTGTGATGGTAACGCTGGCTATGATTCTGTCTTTTGTGCTGTGGCACTATTATGGCAAGGATGATCCTGTGGTGGAGACCATTGAATTCCATCCGCCTGCTGCGTTGAACAGCCTGGAGACCGCATTGGCATACAAAGGGGAGGTCGATGGGGAGGATGTGGTATCTCTGATTGTTTATCTGGCAAATAAGGGGTATTTGAGCATTTCAGAGTCTTCCAAGGGAGATTTTGTTTTGCAGAAAACAAAAGAGTATGATGGAAACAATAAGGTAGAGCGAATCTTTTTTAATGCATTGTTTCTCACTAGGGATTTTGTAACGAAATCTGATCTGAAAAATAAATTTTATAAAACAATCAATAAGATTACAGGTATAATGAATTCCAAACGAAACAGCAATGTATTATTTTATGAGAATTCAACGAATAAAGATATTTTTTTGGTATTGATGGCGATTGCTTCTGTGATGTTATCTCTGTATCAACCGATAGTAGAGATTAATGGAAGCGCATATACTGCACCTATGACCTCTGGAATAGTGGGCGCTGTTCTGGT
>CAMWKN010000361.1 GCA_947174825.1 uncultured Clostridium sp. | reverse complement strand
GTATGCTCTGGGGATATTGAAGCTGTCCGGCAGAATTGCGAGCAGAAACGATTTGGCAATCTCAATGGTGTTGGTGTGCTTTCTCGTGACCCTATCACAAATCTGAAATATCACTTTGTCATTACCACTGCCGTCATTACCCGACTTTGTGTTGAAAATGGAATGGAGATGGAACAGGCATACAGGCTTAGTGATTTTTATATTTTGAAACTCGATAATATTCATACAGACAATGCCATTATCAGCTTGCATGACCGGATGGTTTTAGATTTTACCGGCAAAATGAAACTTGTACAGAAAAAATTAGGAATAACAAAGCCAGTTACCATGTGTATTGACTATATTTATGCCAATATCAAGGAACGGATTACCATTGAAATTCTTGCGGAATATACCGAATTATCACCGAGTTATCTGTCACGTCTCTTTATACAGGAAATGGGAACTTCCATCAGCGATTTTATTCGCGAAAAGAAAATTGAGAAGGCGCAGCATCTTTTGAAATTTAGTGACTTCAGCCTGATAGAAATTGCAAATTATCTGTCTTTTTCTTCGCAAAGTCATTTTACACAGTTATTCAAAAACTTTGTGGGCATGACTCCCAAAAAATATCGTGACTTGAATTACTGCAACAATTGGAATAAAAATTGAAAGGACTGCTACGTTAATGTAACAGCCCTTTCTTAAGATAAGCCTTATGGAATGATACAGAAATAGTTACTTCTTAACCAGACTTAAATCAGATATGGTAATGATGGATGCCGGTGTGTCAACATCTTTAATTTTTCCCATGGAAATATAGAAGTCAGCACTTGAATCTCCTTCGCTCATTGTAAATTCATATGTCACAGTCTTTTCTTTATTTGCAGCAAGTGCCACATCAGTTCCGCCATATGGGGCGTAACTAGTACTCATTACTCCTGTTATAATTTTTCTGTCTACTGTCGATGTCACTTTGAAAGTAACTTCGTATGTCTCTCCTGCTTCTAAACGAATACCACTCTGCTTTAACTGAACATGCCAATCATCCGTGCCTGGATCTTTAATGTCATATGTAATGGAACCGTCTTTGGTGGTTCTGTCAGCTTCCGCTGTAAGTCCTTCCCAATTTGCAATCGTCTCTGTCCAGGCATCCTCAAAGGCTTCTGAGAAATCGCTGTTAATTAGTAGATTCTCCCCTGGATTTGCCGGATCAAATGCTGGTTCATCAATCTTTTCCAGATGGATATTGTCAATGTAAATATCATGTCGTTCTGTAATCGGAGTTCCTCCTACGGCACCCATGGAAAGACTCAGTACGGACTTAAGGTCTGTCGCTTCTTTCATCTGGAATTCCGTAGTAAAAGTCTGCCAATCTTTTGTGATATCTACCGTTTTCTGAACATATGGTGTCCAGTCGCCGCCATTTTCCTGGATTGCATACATGAACTTTCTGTCTATTGAGGATTTTACGTCCAATGTCAGCCTGTACCACTGTCCTTGCTCCATTTCCACGTTATTCTGCTTTAATTGAATCTTCCAGTCCATGTCTCCGGTATTCGTAATGCCAAAGTTTGCTGCATTATCCTCGTTCAGGCTGTCAACGACATAACTTGCAGAGGCACTGCTGTCAACATATGGTTCATATCCTGCAAATCCTGCATTAAAGGAACCGTTTTTAATCAGAGTATCTTCTACCAGTCTGACATTATCCAGATATGTAGTACCTTTTCCTACATAGAATGCAATATCTTTACCGTCTATATCTGCTTCCGTTGTAATTTTATATAAGTAGGAATCCTTCTCTGATGTAAGTTTAGCAGTAAATTTCTGCCCTGCAACAACTACCATAATATCTTTTTCGTAATCTGACTGTGCATCAAAACTCAAAGCGTAGTTTAACCCACCGGTAATCGCCAGACCCGGTTGTTTGATCACCACATCTGTATCACTTTCATTCACGATTTTTAAGCGGCGGTCTGTGGTCTCATTTGTGACAGAAACATCTGCGCCTGCATCATTAACAATCTCCCAGTATCCAAGACGACCTTCCCCTTCCTGGAATCCACCATTATATACATAATTGCCATCTGCCAGAATTGTTTTGTTATCTCCCTCTATAATTGGCTCATAGTCTGTCTTTTTTACTTTTACATTACTGATATGGATTCCTGCCGTAGAACCTGCAGCACCCATATTAAATTCCAGACGGCCGTTTGCATCATCTTCCTTAGTCATTCTAAAAGAATATTTATATGTTTGTTTGTCTGTTGTTAACTCTGTTGTCCATGGACCTCCGTATACCGCCCATCCATTATCTGGTGCAGAAACCTTGACACCCATTGTTCTTGCTTCATCCGCATAAGCATCAAAGGAAATTTCATATGTTGCACCTTTCTGCATTGGTAGATTTGGCTGTACCAGCTGTACGCTGTAGTCTACCTCTCCTGCGTTTGTGGTATCAATAGAAATAGCATTGTTTTTAATCTCTGCGGTTGCTTCTCCACCATTTGCATTCATGAATGCCCAATCAGCGTCATCCGTCAGACTTTCTGCGGTTGCAAAGTTTCCATTGATAATGTAGTTGCCATTTTCATCTGGATCTCTCAGAACGACCTCTTTGATTGGTTTGCTTACATTTTCATCATAACTGTCTTTTTGATATGCTTTTACATAATCAATGACATATGCGGCATTTTCAAAATCGGTATTTTCATCTGGATTCGTAACCCAGCTTCCTCCTACCGCAAGGTTCAAAATCATATAGAATGGTTGGTCAAACGGTGCCGGATAGGTAACGGTACCTTGCCCCTCCGTCGTAGAATACCAGTCGCTTTCTTCATGGAAAAGAATACCATCTACATACCATTTTATTTTGCCCGGTTCCCATTCACATGAAAAAGTGTGGTAATCATCGGTATAGTTTCCTTCGCTTAATACATGAGTCCCCTGACTTTCATTATGTGGGTTGCCATAATGAATGGTTCCATATAGTTTGTTATTCTGCTGTCCCATAACTTCCATGATGTCTATCTCACCACATCTTGGCCACTGACCATATAGATTTTCATCCGTAGGCATCATCCAGAATGCCGGTAAATATCCCTTTCCTTCTGGAACTTTTGCCCTTACTTCAAATAATCCATATTTAAAATCATGCTTGTTCTGCGTGTTGATTCTTCCAGATGTATAGGAGACTTTTCCCTTCTCATCTACTGTCTTAATGGGTTTCAATACCAGATTTCCATCTTCCAAATAAATATTTTTGTCAGAATCAACGTATTCTTGTAACTCAGAATTTACCCAGCCTGGGGCGTGTTCTTCCACATTCCAATCGTCCCGGTTTAAGGTTTCTCCGTTAAAATCATCTGACCACTGAAGATTATAATCTTCATAAGATAACTGCTCTGTTGGTTTTGCTGTTGGCTGCCCGGTTGGTTCCGTAGTAGGCTGCGCTGTTGTATCTCATGATGCAACACCGGAGGGCTCGGATTGACAAAGGTCGGTGGCGGCGGAAGCCGATGGGTAGG
>CAMWKN010000360.1 GCA_947174825.1 uncultured Clostridium sp. | reverse complement strand
CCTCTATCGCAGTAACCTTATATTTGTTTCCTCCTGCCACCACAACATCTGATATTACATAGGAAGATTTCTTTTTCAAAGCCTTTGTGTTGTCCGCACTAAATGCAAAAGTATGGTTTGATTGTAAAGTGTAGATAATCCCTTCCACTTTATATTTCGTAGAAAGCACTTTACCGCCCGCATCTAATTGAACAATCTTCTGAGCTCCATCACACAACGGAATCTGTATTGGTGCATTACTGCTATTTCCTGCCGCTGTTGGTGCCGGTTTTCCGGTTGGGCTCGGAGCTGTTGTCGGTACCGGTGTGCTAGTTGGAGCTGTTGTCGGTTTCTGAGTTGGCGGTGTCGAAGGGGAATATTGCTTATCAACCCAAGAAGTAATACTCGGAATATAGCCTGCTCTTTCCTCTGCAAATGCTACAATATTCGCCCAGGTACCATAGGTATCCCACCCATTTCCGTTAATCGCCATAGCCGCAGTTCTTTTCTTGTTACCCCAGAGCGTTGGGAAACGATTAAAGAACTGATCCAAAATCGGCTGATAGATATTCTTAAACTGATCTGCCCGTTCCATCATCCGGTCATGCTCAAACATTGTGTCCGAAAAGCTGGTCAGACGAGCGTTAAATTCCTCACGAAATTCCGGATTCGTCATAAACATGGCAAAACAACGTACATTTGGCTTATCCCAGTTATCAGCTGGTTTCTGTGCAGAACCGATTGCCAAAAGATTGGAATTTTTTACCGTATTGGCATAACTATCCCCCTCACCGCTAATTCCACCAAATTCTACATCATAAAAGAGAAAACGCCACTTCCCATCTGCATATGGATTATTAGAATCAATACTGGAGGTTTTCCACATAGACCAGTTTTTCCCTGGCCAATCCCACTTGTTATTAATCCAAACCTGAGTGGCAAAATAATCTAAAGCAGAATCTTTATCTACCAAATCACATAATGCCGCATAATCTGCTGGATCAGATACATCCTTATGTTCTTTCAGAAAATTCTCAAGATCCGTGAAATAATAATCCTCGTTTGTTACACCTTCTGGCAGATCCCCTTCATCTAATTTGTAGCCCAAATCCGTGTTTGCCTCTGCATCTCCTTTATAAACAAGAACGCTGTCCTTATCTACTCCATGTTTATCTGCAAAATAATCACTGCAAAAATCATTTTGTAAAATATAGACACCCCAATATTCACCATTGAGATAGACAACACAAGGTCTGGCTGACTGTTTATCACAATCAAGTCCCTCCATCAGAGACTGCCAGTATGCATCGGAAAACTTCGTAGTAAAAGCACAGTTTCCGCCATTTCTTAGAACAATCTTTTTGTATTTATCAATGATCTGTCCCTGATCATCTTTTGCTTGATCCCAAAATGCATATTTAAAATTTTTCTTTCCATAATCCGCTCTGGCATACAGACGAAAACTCTTCTGATAATCCGAACGGGAGTAATTACCCTGAATACGAATGCCACAGTCCTGCTGTAATATACAGCTTGTCTCTGTTCCGTCGCTCTCAAAATAATCAATATGAGTCTTGCGCTCCCAATTTTTGCCCTTTTGTTTGTAATTCGCATCCAAACCGCGGCAATCTTCCGTACTTTCTATTTCGCCCTTTTCCTCTAAGTAAGCAGCTAATGCCTGATCAAAGGTCTTTCCTTTCACATAAATTCCTTTGTCATAGTCAAACAAATCCTCCGCATCCATGCTGATGGACATTACCGACAGATCCATGCCCGCTGCCTCACAGCTCTCACGAATTCCTTCAATATGATCTGCCATAGTACCGATAAAATAAGTGTTGGTCGTCACTTCCGAACAGGTTCCATCTTTGTACTGCGCTGCTGCTTTGATAACCGTACACTTGTCCACATCCTCATTAGATGGTTTCTCTAAAGTACTTTCAAAGCTTTTTCTGTCCTTGCTGATCTTTACATTTGCCGCATCAAATAGGTTGGGATCAATTGCCGATAAGACATTGGGATCTCCCTCACGGTCAGCAATATGAATACTTCCCGGTGTATATAGCTTTCTGGCTTTATTGTTCTGATCTGACGGATCACTGCCATCTGTAGTAAAGTAGATGGCTGTTCCGGAAGCAACCCCTGCACCAAGAGTCAGCCCCAAATCAAATTCCTCACCATAGGTACCACTGTCTTTGGAAAATACAACTGCAGAATTGCTCACTTTCGCTGTCGCATCCTGCAATCCATTCTGCTGCTTTTCCGGTATCTGTCCTTGATTTTGTACACTTTGCTCCGTGGACACTGTCCGTTCTGCAGCATCAGCCTGACGTACCATTCCCCCCGGATACTCCGGCAGGGATACCACCATCAAGGATACTGCTGTAACACATGCCAATACTCGTTTCAAATGTAACCCCATAAGCATAACCTCTCTTTCTAAGTTTTCAAAATTCTCAAATTGCCTTGCATTATATAATGTCGCAATCAGATCAAACAGGGCAATTCTGCCTACACTCTTCCCCTATTAAACTACAGCTCTCCCACTTATTATATTGCCAACCAGAATCCAAAAACCGCCGGCATTATTTTACTTTTATTTTTTAATCAAGTAAAATTCTCCTCCCCATCATATCACAGAACTACCTTATTCTCAATTAATTTTGTTGAATCCTCCAATCTTTGCCAAACAAGATATTTTCAAAGAAACAAAACTTTTGAATACGATACAAAATGGCAGATAAACAGAAAATCAAAAAAAGCAGTGAACCTTTTCTTTCTAACAGGGCAATATATAATAGAAAGGGAGCCAGGTGGCGCCGCCGGGCGATACAAGGGAGGTGATGACCATAACCACACAGGAATTAGAACAATTGGCGAACACATATGGTGATTCCATTTATGGCTTTTGCCTACATTTGACCGGTCACCCTGAGTACGCAGAGGATTTGTACCAGGATACCTTTCTAAAAGCAATCGAGATACGACATAAAATCAAAACGCCAAGTTCCGAACAGGATTGGTTGTCAGCCAAGAATTATGTTATTGGCATTGCCATCCGACTTTGGAAAAAAACAATCTCTAAAAAGGGAAAACATGCTTATGATATTACATTAGAGGACTGTCAGAAATATCTGGTATATCCGGATGAACTTGCATCCCAAATGGAAAAGAAAGAATTATATCATCAATTGTACCGGATTACCGGAAATCTTCCGGACAAATTAAAGATTGTGATTCATATGCATTATTTTTTGGAAATGAACTTGGAGGAAATTGCATCTGTATTGCGCATTCCAAAGGGAACGGTAAAAAGCCGCTTATTTTTAGCAAGAAAACAAATTTCAAAAGAAATGGAGGAGATGGGTTATGAAATATCAATATGAAGAAAGCATGAAAGAAGTATTAAGAATCAAAAAAGGACCCTCGGATGCCGTGAACCAGGAAATTTTCAAAAATTCCACCGCCAAAGAAAAGGGGCGACAGAAATGTTATGTTTATCCCGGCAGATCTGCTGCATGCGCGGCTAT
>CAMWKN010000359.1 GCA_947174825.1 uncultured Clostridium sp. | reverse complement strand
ATATAATACATCTCCAATAATATGAAATCCTTCCAAAATCATGCGTCTAATGTCACCCCAGAATGCAATAAAAATCGCAACTAAGGTTCCCAAATGCAACATGATATCAAAAAACATGCCTCCACTTTCCAGATCTACATGCATAATCTCCTTGATAATTGCCAGATGACCAGAGCTACTAATGGGCAAAAACTCTGCCAGCCCCTGAACAATCCCCAAGATTACAGCTTTCCACATTGGCATATCTCTATTCTCCCCTCTTTGGTATCTTTTTCCACATAGAATCATTATAGTATGATTTGAGCACAAATGCAAACCCATGTTCTCATTTTCTACAAATTACTAATCCACGACATACCACAACAGGACTTATCCGTACGCAGAACAAAGTGTACTTCGCACACTCTCGCAAATTAACAACAGTAAAATGCAAATAAGCCCTGCAGATCTTCCTGCAGGGCTTACAAGTCAAATACCCCAGCTATGCGAAACTATTCTTCTCCTTGGAATTTCATATTTTGTAATGTAAAGGTAACTGTAATTTTTTTCGGATCTGTAATTCCCGTAAAGGAAGCTACATGACCGGATTCTTTCACTTCTTCTACCGCGGAACCATTCCATGCATTGATTGGATCATCCGTATCAAAGATACCGGCATCGTTGACAGCAGACTTAAATCCCGTTTTACTAATACTCAGTTCTTTTCCATCCACAGCAATCTTATCATAACGAATCTCACAGGATGTCAATGGACTTGTCTCTGCATTTCCCACTGTCACATCATGATCTTTTATATAAATTGCTGTAACATTATTTAAGGTATTCACTCCTGCTTCTATCGCTTTTGCAGACAGATCCGTATCACAATCAAAAGTAACCGTGTATTGACCATCCCCATTCACCGTGATCACATTCGAAGATTCCTCATTAGAATAGTATTTCTTGGAGTCATCATTGTAGTACACATTCAAAGCCAAAGAAATATCTGTCCTTAATTCTCCTGCTGCCACTTTCACTGGGATCTCCTTTGACCTGCCGCCAGAAGATTGTATCGTAATCGTCGTCTTACCAGCCCCTACCGCTACTACTTTGCCAATCCGCGAAACAGTTGCTACAGATTCATCTCCAGAACGATAGGATAATGCTTCGCTACTATCAGCCGGCAATACAGCCGCATTCAGCCATACTATATCATCCGAAACTAATTGCAGCTCCTCTGCTTCCACAGTGATTTCCTCACAAGGAGTCTCACTTTCTGCTGCGGTCACAGTAACAGGAATCTGTACGGACTGATTACTGTTCTGACTAAACAGGGTAAGTGTCGTCGTACCAATTCCTACCGGATGAACAGTTCCATAGGAAACAGTAGCAACCGATGGATCCTCTGTTTTCCATAATACAACATCATTAGAATTTTTGGGTTCATAACCATAATTGAGATGAATCTCTTCATTCATTTTCAAAGTAAGCTGTTTCAAAGGCAGCGCCAAAGAAGTAACCGGAATTACCTGTGGTATCCTCTCCAACGCAGATGCATCCGTTTCACCAGATAATCCCATAATTCCCCGTAACATACCATCTGTCACAACCTTCTCAATAGGCTTTCCGGTTTCTCTGTCAATGATTGTGAAACTATAATCTGCAGGCTCCTGACTTCTGTCATACCATCCCTGGTCCCAATACACCCCCACTAGCTTATATTTACGAAACATGCGGTTCATCGCTTCCAAATAAAATGCCCTCTCCTGCGGATTACCTTTATTAATACAACCATACTCTCCAATTACCACCGGAATTCCCTTTGAAGTATAAGTATCATATAACGGTTTTAATTCCTTATCGTTGCTCTCAATAGTACTGTCACTTGCCGAAATAGTAGCAGTACTTTCTGTCCCACAAAACGACCATGGAGAATAATCATGTACCGATACAATTAAGCGATTCTCCACACTGTCATTCGGCAAAGAAAATTCATTTTTCTCATTACAAACGGAATCAATAAAATTGTATTTTCCAGGCATCATCAGATAACGCTGTGCATTATTGGAACCAGTTTCTCTGACAGTATCCACAAAAATCTGGTTTAATTTCATAATAACAGCATTTTCCTGCACGACTGTCATGTTTTCTCCACGTACTTCGTTCATAGATTCTAAAATCAGATGTTCATCATAATCCTTGAATGTTGTAGCAATATTCTTCCATACTCCGGCAAACTTTTCTTCTAATGCCTCCTGATCCTCCGAGGCAATCCGTAGCCATCCCATCTGCTCTGCTCCATCGTGATGGATGTTGACAATGGCATACATATCCAGAGAAACACAATAATCCACAATATCCTGCACCCTGCTCATCCATTTCTCATTGATAGCATAATCATTATCATCATCAATCATGGTACCCCAGGTAACCGGAATTCGCACCGTATTAAATCCCATATCATGGACAGACTGAATCAGTTGTTTGCTTGTTTTATATGGCTGCCATATGGTTTCACCCGGTGTAAATCCAGTATGTCCGTCCATGGTATTCCCTAGGTTCCAGCCAGCTCCCATATCCTGAATCAATTCATCCCCACTTAAAACATGGAACGCAGCGGGATCTACCTGCTTCGCAGTCGGCACCGGAAGTGTTTTAGAAGCATCTGTCGCCTGATTTGTTGGTACTGGTGTTGCTGTTACCTCAGGACTATGGGATGCTGTGTATGTTGATGTCTGCTTAGAAGTTACCTTTACAGAGATATTAAACTTCTTCACTTTTTTCTTTCCGTTCTTCTTATATGTAACTTTACAAATTACACTAGTCTTCCCTTTCTTTTTTGCAGTAATTTTACCTTTTTTACTTACCTTTGCAATCTTAGGTTTTTTGGATTTCCAAGTAATTTTTGCCTTTTTAGGCGCATTTTTCACCTTGATTTTCTTACTCTTACCCACCTGTAAAGTCACTTTTTTAGAACTGACTTTCATTTTTTTACTGGCAGCAAGTGTGACGTTTGACTCTGAAAAAATCAGTCCCAAAATTAACAGAAACGCCATAATACCTGCTGTGATTTGTTTTCTGTTTTTCATCATTTCATCATCCTTTCTTTTTGATATGACACTACGATTCCTAATACGACAAATTTATCCAAAAGGATTCAAAAATGATATCAATTTCTTTTGTAATATGTTAAAATCTTTGTATCTTTTAGTGAATAGAGAGGGGAAATGATATGAGCAAAGAACGTGATAAACTAGCCTATCAAATGTATCTGCAACGGGAAGATTACTTCTTTCATCAACCCTATCACAATGAAATTGATTTTTACGACGCTGTCGCACATGGAGATATTGCATATATTGAAGATCAAAAACGGAAATACCCTGCATCCAGCCAACCAGAAGATGACGGAAAAGGAAAATTATCAGATGATCCTATACGGAATGAACGATATCATTTCATCGTCAATACTGCTATCATTACCAGAAAATGTATTGAAGCATGTCTCATGCAGGAAGATTCATATACTC
>CAMWKN010000358.1 GCA_947174825.1 uncultured Clostridium sp. | reverse complement strand
TCCGGGATTTACAAACTCTGAATTCATAACTCCGGAATTTGCAGCTCCGGGATTCACAAATTCTGAATTTATGATTCCTGGATTCATGATTTCCGGATTTACAAACTCTGGATTCATAGTTCCAGAATTTATAGTTCCGCTATTTATAGTTGTATCATTCCCAATTTCATTATTTATGGTGGCAGCATTCACACTCCCGCTATCCATCGTTCCAATATCTAAAATTCCATTATTCATTGCTCCGGAATTCACGCTTCCGCTATCCACCGTTCCAATATCCAGAATTCCATTATTCATTGCTCCGGGATTCACGCTTCCACTACCCATCGTTTCCGCACTCATAATTCCTGGATTTACAAACTCTGGATTTACAACTCCAGAATTCGCAACTCCGGAATTCGCAACTCCGGGGTTCGCCGCCCCAGAATTCGTGACTCCAGAATTCGCAGCTCCGGAGTTCGCAACTCTAGAATTCGCAACTCTGGAATTCTCGATTTCCATATCTAAAATTCCATTATCAAAGCTTGGATATTCTTGAAAATTTTCAAAATTCTGATTTTCTCCTCCGCCATCCAGTAAATGATTCCCCATTCTCTCTAACCTCCTTATCATTCACACGGCAGTACAGATATGTACCACTACTGTATATTTATTGTAGTATATTCCAAAAAGTCCGTATGGGCAATACACAAAATTCTAGAACCCCTTTTCTGCCAGCTCCAAAACAATGTCCAGATAAAAGGACGTGATATCCGAGATTCCATCCCCCTGCTTTCTGGTAAAATGCCTGCGCCGCAAATCTACTTCATCACAATGTGAAATTCCTCTCCTGCTGTTGCTGCGATAAACACCGCGAAAATTCGTCCATTTTGCAGAATCCGGTGTAAGCAGTCCATCATTTTCTCCCTCGAAAAATTTTACGACCAGATGTGGAAACCACATCAGGCAATCGGAAAACATTGAATTCATGACAAAAGCATAACTCTGATAATAAATGCCTGGCATATCCTGATTATGTATATTAAACTGCTCCATATAAGAAGTCCGGAATATCTGAATTGCCTGATAGGTATCCGGCTCCTTGTCTCCCAAAATCCGATACCACAAATCTACACATTTACAGCCAAAACGAATCAGTCCGTCTGGAAACTTCATAAGCCGGTCAACTGTTTTGGAACCATGATGGGGTGTGGCAAGTGTAGTCAAAGATGCAATCTTATCCTCATACCCCATACTGGATATCAGATACCTTGCCTCTAATCCTCCTTTGGAATGGGCAATCACATTGACCTTTTCCGCTCCTGTCTGCTTCAGTACATCGTCTAATGCCTCCGCAATCTGTCTGGCATTTCCCTCCATAGAACCATTGCTATCCTGAAAAGCATGAAAAACAGGAATTCC
This sequence comes from uncultured Clostridium sp., assembly GCA_947174825.1. The sequence continues at coordinate 2,118 of CAMWKN010000358.1, read as the reverse complement.
ATGTTTCTCCAAAACACCCGGTATACGCCCCCAATATTGAATCCGTTTTCCATCTCGAAATCCCATCCCGTGTATTAATAACACAGGATATTGAATTACATCACTCATCAATCTTTCCCCCTTGGTACCATACTATAACTGCATCAGTAAAAAAACGACTATTTTAATGAATAAACAAATCAGCAGAAACACCAGATACCCTGCCCGAATCGCCATGGCAAATTCTATGGCAAAGCCCGCCCAGAGACTTTCCTGCTGCCCTGCCAATAACTGACGTGCCATGCTAATTATCAGACTGAGCACCCATATAATTACCACCAGATACCACCTAGATGGTATCAGAACCATCGCTGCCGCCCCCAGTCCACAGAGGACAATTATCACTATATGCACTTCTATTGGATATTTTTTTCCGGGAAAACTGTATAAGAGATAATATTTTTTGGTTCCCCAGGCAACCCCTGCTATCAGCAGCAGCTCATATATTGCCAGACCAGCCAGATTCATAATGGTAACAACCGGCATTATGGCAATACAGATCAGTGGCAGAAGCACCGCCAGAATCAAAGAAAAGTTTCCTTTTTCCATTCGTTTTTCCATTATTTCTCCCACAAGACGAATGCCTTTTCTATGAGAATCCGATTTCTCTGGCACTGGTAAATGTTCCATCACTAATCTCCCATTCCATGTACTTTTCCGTCTGCAAAAATAACCCATGCAATCTACATAAACAACTGCCATTCCACGTATTTGACATCCTGCATCATTAACGCATACAGATATAAACCGCATACCCCACATAAATAGCCAACATAACCGCACCTTCCAAACGTTCAATCTTCTCTTTTGACCAGGCAAAGCAAAGTACAATAATACTCATTGCCACCAATGCAATGATATCGATGATATTTTCCATGTGGAATGCCATCGGGCTGATGGCAGCCGCAATTCCCAACACAAACAAAATATTAAAAATATTGGATCCAATCACATTTCCCAACGCCATATCCACTTCCTGTTTCTTTGCTGCCACAATGGAGGTAACCAGCTCTGGCAGACTGGTACCAAAAGCAACGATGGTTAATCCAATCAAATTCTGGGACATGCCGAATGTCTTGGCAATCGCTGAGGCAGAATCTACTACAAAATCCCCACCGACAGCAATGGCAGCAGCACCGCCGATAATAAAAATCACACACTGCCAGATTGGTCGGATTTTATACTCCTCTTCTGAAGAATCAGTATTTTGTCGATTTCGGATTGCAGAAGTAATCATCCAGCCTAAGAAAAAAGCAAAGAAAACTAATAGAACCAAGCCATCCAAACGCCCCAGAGACATTCCCAACCATCCCAGTATCATTAACAGGATTGCCACCAGCACCGAGAAAGGAAACTCCCCTCGCAGGGTAGATTTATTCACGGTCAGAGGGCAGAATAATGCGCAGACTCCACATACCACCATAAGATTAAAAATATTGGATCCCACCGCATTTCCTACCGCCACACCAGTATTATGTGCCAATGCGGCACTAATGCTGACAGAACATTCCGGCAGACTGGTTCCCATTGCCACAATGGTCATACCAATAATCAGAGACGGCACCCGCAGTCTCTTTGCTACGCTGGAACTGCCATCTACAAAAAAATCTGCTCCCTTAATCAACAATACAAATCCAATTACTAACAACAAATATTCCATCATTAGCCTCCATTTCTTAAGCAATATTAATATTGTCTTTTTTTATTTATTCTTAAACTACATCCGTATTCTTTTATGTTTCGCCATGACTTTCTACACTTATTTTAGATAGCTATACAAAATGCTGCATCTATATTTTTAACGTTTTGCTTTAACTTTCAGCGTCCGCAGATAGGTTTTCTGCTCCTTTGTAATCCGATTGCTCTCGATGGCTTTCTGGATCGCCTTATTGTGTGTCCAGTCAGCCAGTCGCTGCTCTTCGATATAGGGCAGAGTGTGGTCATACTGTTTCGCCAATGCAGTTGCAAAATACCAGGCGATCATCATATTAATATAGTACTCTTCCGAACGGATCTCTGCCACCCAGTCCAGGTATTCCTCCTGAAAAGATTCATCCAAAAAATACTGCATCAACATAC
>CAMWKN010000357.1 GCA_947174825.1 uncultured Clostridium sp. | reverse complement strand
AAGTGGTGCTGCAGTTTGGCTGAATGGAGCATATGTGGGATACTTTGAGAACAGCTTTGATCCCAGCGAATTTGCCATTACGGATTATGTGCGTTTGGGAGAAAATAAACTGGCTGTACAGGTTTTTAAGTGGACATCCGGAAGTTGGTGTGAGGATCAGGACTTCTTCCGTTTTTCTGGGATTTATCGTTCGGTATATTTATATATTGTGCCAGAACTTCATCTGGAAGATTTAACGGTGCGGACACTATTAGATGATGATTATAAGGATGCGGTGTTATCCTTGGACTTGCGGACGAACCGAGAGGATGGAACCGTGCGGATTTCTTTGTGGGAAGAAAATGATACGGATATAGAATTAAGGTCTAAAGAAAGTCAGGCGTCTTATAGTGATAGCAAGGAAGGTTATCAGCTAGGCTTGTCTGGCAGTAATGGTTGGGGAGATTGTCAGTTGTGCTTGTCTGACTGCCTATCGCAACAGAATCATGTCACTCAAATACTGACAGAGGAAAAAGAGTTATCTGGAAACCAGCATTATAGCTTTGAGGTAAAGGCACCGAAACTATGGAGTGCAGAGCATCCCCATTTGTATCTGCTTCAGTTGGAACTATGGAATGCTGCCGGGGAATGTGTGGAAATAACCAGGCAGCAGGTGGGTTTTCGTCGGTTTGAGATGCGGGATCATATTATGTGTCTCAATGGAAAGCGTATTGTTTTTAAGGGTGTGAATCGTCATGAATTCAGTGCCCATACGGGCAGGGCGGTTTCCGATGAAGAGATTTTGCAGGATATCTGTACCATGAAACAGAACAACATCAATGCGATACGAACCAGTCATTATCCGGATGATGTGCGGATTTATGATTTATGTGATCGTTATGGAATATATCTGCTGGCAGAAAATAATATGGAAACTCATGGTACCTGGAGCAGGGCAGAGGCACAGGAACATCCGGAGTTAATTATTCCAGGGGATAATGAAATCTGGGAGCCGATGTTACTAGATCGGGTAAATTCCTGCTATCAGAGAGATAAGAATCATCCTTCTATTTTGATCTGGTCCTGTGGCAATGAATCTTATGGTGGCAAGGTGATTTTTCATATGGCAGAGTTGTTCCGTCGTCTGGATCCGGACCGTCTGGTGCATTATGAAGGAATTTTTAATGACCGCAGATATCCGGATACTTCGGATATGGAAAGCCAGATGTATCCTCCCGTTCGAAAGATACAAGAGTTTTTGGACAAAGATCGCAGTAAACCTTTTATCTGTTGCGAATATTCCCATGCCATGGGAAATTCTTGTGGCGGGATGCATTGGTATACTGATTTGACGGATACGGATCCCAGCTATCAGGGGGGATTTATCTGGGATTACATTGACCAGTCTCTGGATGCTGTTGATCGTTATGGAGAGCCTTATCAGGCATATGGTGGGGATTTCGGTGACCGTCCCAACGATGGGGTTTTTAGTGGAAATGGCATTGTATATGGAGGGGACCGCACGCCTTCCCCAAAGATGCAGGATGTCAAATTTAATTACCAAAATATCAGTGTAAGCATGAACGAGGAAACCATCCATGTGATAAATAAAAATCTTTTTACCAATACCAGTGAATTTCACTGTGAGCTGTCCCTGTTTCGGGACGGCATATTACAGCAAAGTATAGCATTAGAGACGGAGGTGCCGCCGCTTAGCGAGAGAGATTATCCTATGCCGGATTGGGATCGGACGATTCCAGGAGAGTATTATGTGACGGTATCTTTTCAGATGTGTAGAGATACCTTGTGGTGTAAACAGGGACATGAGGTGGCATTTGGACAGTACATCTATCCTGACACAGGAGACATTGCCGGATGCAAACGTTATCTAACTTCGGGACAGGTGAAGACAGAGAATGGATCGGATATTGTGATGTCATCCTCTGAGCAGATTGGTAACGAGGGAGCGATGACAAAGCCACATCCACCGCTGGAGGTGATCTATGGCTTTCAAAATGTAGGCGTGCAGGGAGAAGGTTTTGAGATTCTGTTTTCGGATTGGGCAGGGGGGCCGGTATCCTGCAAATATGCAGGTAGGGAATATATAAATGTCGTACCAAGACCTAATTTTTGGAGAGCACCAACCTCTAATGATTATGGCAGTCAGATGGAGCAGCGTTATGCCCAGTGGAAGATTGCCAGTCTCTATATGGATCACCGGACAAAGGAATTTTGGGAAAAGGGCGGATCGGAAAAGAAACAGACAGAGGATACATTTCAGATTTCTTATACGTATCATATGGCAACCAGTCCGGCAAGCTGTTGTACTGTGACCTATACGGTGCATAGTAATGGACAGCTTCAGGTGCATTTGTCCTATGATCCTGTGGAAGAATTAGGGGATATGCCGGAGTTTGGTATGATGTTTCTGTTGGATGCGGATCTGGATCATGTGGAATGGTACGGGCTAGGGCCGGAGGAAACCTATGCAGACCGGAAACGTGGTGGAAAGTTGGGGATTTATCATAATCTGGTAGAGGATAATATGGCGAAATATCTGATGCCTCAGGAGTGTGGCAATAAAGAAGACGTACGGTATCTGAAAGTGACGGATGCGGGAGGAGAGGGACTAATGGTCAGTGGAGACCGGTTAAGTGTATCGGTACTGCCATATACCCCTCATGAGTTGGAAAATGCCAGACATGCCTATGAACTGCCTAAGATTCATCATACTGTTTTGCGGGTTGCCAAAGCGCAGATGGGTGTTGGTGGTGATGACAGCTGGGGAGCCAGGGTGCACCCGGAGTATTGTTTGGATATTTCTGGCAAGATGGAACTGGACTTTATGATACAGGCGGTGTCTGGGAGGTCAGCTGTCTCAGAACGAGAATGAATGGAAACGAAAGATAGAAAGCAACTGCTAGTGGATTAGTTGGAAACTGTGAGAAACCTGGGAAATTAACTGTATGAGGCCCTCAAGAGGAGCAAACACAACACTGCAGTGAAGGCTGGGCTTATTGCTTCAGCACAAAAACTTCCTTGGATTCAACATGTCAAACTCTAAATGTGATTTTAATTCCAGAGAAACCTTCTTACAGGAAACAGATGCAAACTGCAGAGAACCCATAATCAATAAGAAGGTGCTGTATGCTAATCTGCCCAAGTGTAGGATTTTATCTCTAAAGGTGATACTCCTGAAGGGAAATAAAGTGGCAGGAGGAGACACCGTCTTCCACAATTAACCCTGCCTCTATTAGGTCTGGGACTACCATAGGAAGGATCAGTGCACTCAGAACACACGAGAGCACTCAGAATTGAAGAAGTGCACAAAATTGAGAAAGATTAAGGATAACACATATTGCTTCCTGTGCAGACATTTCTGTTGACAGAGCCACCCAATACTCTCAGATGTTCTTTCCCTGGCTTTGACTGAAAAGTCATGCAAATGACCAGGAACCCAAATAGGACAGAGATTCAGGTACTGGGGAACTACTTGGTATAACTCCCTCTTCGTGGCCTGGGATCCTACCTCATCTGGGAGACAG
>CAMWKN010000356.1 GCA_947174825.1 uncultured Clostridium sp. | reverse complement strand
TCCAAAAGGAATATATTCAAGTGATTTTGATTATATTGTTATACCACATCATGGTTCAATAATGAGTTTACCAAAAGCAAAAGGAAAAAAAGATTCTACAGCTTATGTGAGTTATGGAAAAAAGCGAGGACACTGTAACTTAGATTCTTATTTAAGAAAAAAATATAAAAGACGTAATTTTACTAATTTATGTAGAACTAAGCTGCTCGATGAAACTCGTGTAAAATATATAGCTATATTATAAAAAGGGTGATGGTATCGGACATATGTTGTTGATAAATTTTTAGGAGAAAGATTGTAGCAATGGAGCGGGAAGAGCAGAAATGTTCTTCCTTTTTTTATGTGAAAACAGAACAGTCGGCGGGGAAAAGAGAGACATTATTGGCAAACGAAGACCTAAAACTATTTTTGCCCAAAATTGACCAAAAAATGTCTTTTCATGTTAAAGGTATTGATTTTTGTTTATAAATAGGTTATAAATAAATTTAATAAGTGTAACTTTTAATTAGAAGAAGGATATTTTTAAATGTTTGAGTAATCTCGAAAACCTGATAAGAAAATAGAAATTTAGCAAACAAAAAGATATAGTGCGGAAAAGGGGATGTATGAATTTACTGGGAGGTGAGAGAATGTATGGGAAAGTAAAGGGAAATGTATACAGAGATTTTGCCGAAAAAAGCGTTCTTTTCTTATGAAAGTGAGTCTTCAGAAAGGAACGCAAGGATAAAATAAACTGATTGTATCAAATTATTCTTTAAAATACCAGAGATATTATAAGGAATAAAAGGAGAAACGGAGGAAATAATTATGAAAAAATCTATTAAATCTATAAAGTTAGCGAAAGTTGCGGCTATCATGCTGTCATTAATGCTGGGGCTTCAATTTGAAATAGCAGGTGCTTGCGCAGCAACACAGGATTGGAGTATACGATATGTCAAAGAAGCACCAACATCAGAAAGCAAATCTACTTGGAGCAAACACATTGTAAGAACTAAATCAACTACGAAGATCACTGTGAATAAAGTGGGTGGCGGTGCAAGAATCCATGCTACGACAGAAAATGATATGACAAGTAATGGAATTGATGCATATTTTACTGGTAAAGGCTCTGCATCTTGTGGCGGTATGAAGAAGAATGCAATTATTTATGCCAAAATCAAATATGTAACACAAGGAACATCTTCCAATTATCCATCAGGAAAGATTGAATATTAAACAAATAGTGGAGAAGAAATTGCAATGAAAGGAAATAAAATATACTTTCTGTTGCTATCCTTGATATTTATTGGGGGTCTGTGCACTGGATGTGCACAGGCTCCTGAAAAAGTTTTGGAGAATAAGAAGGAATATGGTAGCAACAAACAGGTGGGAGCATCACAGATTAGCTGGTGTAGCATAGAGGAACTACGTGGTAGCAGCATGGATGATATAATACAGCAGCATGGGAATCTGAGTCTCCCTGATCAGGTCGATTTTTCTTCGATTCAGGATGTCTATGAACTAGAACTGAAATTTCCAGATCATTATACACAACGGAAGCAGGAATTTGCAGAACTATTTGGGCTGGGAACCGGTCTGAGGTGGGAAGAACGGAGTGTGAAATCTAAGAAATACCGTTTAGCCGAATATGATTCACAGGAGAAAAAAGAATATTTATGTATAGAAGATAATGGGTTTGTTTCGTTTGATTCACCGGATTGTTATGAAATTTCGGAAGGGGAGCATCCGATTAGCCAGAAAATATACCTGAAGCGGGGAGATGCTAAAGATATTAATGTGAACTTGGATGGGAAAAATGTTTCCCTGCTGGAGGAAATTAATTGGGCGAATACCAAAATTAATCAAATTATGACTTTGGACAGTGCTTTTGATTTCGATATCCGTACCATCTACATCCGGAAAAATAATGCGGACACCCAGCGTGTATCTATGTCTGCCTGGATGCGTTACCACGGTATGCCTTTGGATTTCTTTGGGGGAGGCATGGAGGATGTCGGGAAGTACTCCCGGGTTAATTATACGGATAATATTCTTCAGGTGGAAATGCTACGGGATGAAGAATTTGCCTTTTTGGTCAACCAAAGATCTTTTGAGGTTTCCCATGAGAAGCCTGTGGAGCAGGTTATTGATTTGCAAAGTGCTGTTAATATTGCAGAGGAAAAAATGTCTGGTTTTCATCGGATTGCAATAGCGGAAATAGAAGCCATGTACACTTTGATTCCGCAATATGATTATAAGGTAAAGGATGCATATTATGCAATGGGAGGAAATTTAGTTAAGACTCGACCAGTGTACTCTTTTATTATCAAATATGACGATGATGCTTGTGATAAAGGTGTTAATGAAGCATATGACTTATGTTATATCAATGTGGATATGCTGACAGGAGAAGTGACAGACAACTTAGAAGAAAGTGGATATGGGGGATATTGAATATGTTAGGCAATAGGATGAGGGCAGCATGGCTGCCGGTCGGTATCCTGGGGCTAACTATGCTCTTTTTTTTGGGAGAGGCTATGGTAGTGGATGGCCAGCCGGTTACGGTCATTGAATTAGTCCTGTTCCATGCGGATATGGTTAGCCGTTGTGCTTGGTCAGATGTTTTTGCCTGTGGATTATGGTGCGATTGGTTCTATCTGCTGTTGCCAGTGTTGGAGGGGCTACCGACTGTCCTATATCTATGCGATGAACATGATACAGCCTTTCATCGGTATATTATATCGAGGGTTGGTCCGAAACGCTATTTTCATCAGTCGGTTTTTACAGTCGTGCTGGTATCTATAGCACTTGTGTGTAGCAGCGTTTTAATTTTCGGCATGGTATCTCGCTTGGTGTTCCCATGGAAAGTTGACTATGGGGAAGCAGAGATCATTGGGGAAGCGGTCAGCCAATTCCAGGTGCTTTGCGGGCTGGTCAGGGATTTTCTTTATCTCTTGTTCTATTCTGTATTCTTAGCAGTATTGTTATATTTTGTGTCATGTATAAGCAACAGTCCATATGTGGTGCTGACGTTAGTGTTTTTGGTGAATGATGTTATTTATGAGGGAATGTTGAACCATATATTTCTTGTACCTTTTTTTTCTGTGGCACTATATAGCTTAGCATGGCTGTTGTTTGGGAAGAGGTGGAGATTTTGATGAATCAAAGGAGAGGAGATAAAAGATGGCGGGTGTTTTGCCTGGCATATGGTCAGTGGGTTACAAATCCTAAATTACTCGTGTTTTTTGGTTTTCTTGTGTTAATGCGGAAGTTGGTCATTCTGCCAATTCGGTCGGCGGCAAGTATGATGGATCAACCGCTTAATTTGTGGGAAGTTTGCATTGCCTTGGGTAATTCGGAAGTCATATTGCTGTTTTTGCCGATTTTTTATATCGTCATGGTTTCGGATTGTCCTAAACTGGGGCAGGATCTCTATTATCTCATCCCCAGGGCTGGCAGGATGGATTGGTTCATGGGGCAGGTGGTTTTTATGGAGGAAGCGGCGTTCGGCTACCTGCTGGTGATTGTCTTGGTGGCATTGGTGCAG
>CAMWKN010000355.1 GCA_947174825.1 uncultured Clostridium sp. | reverse complement strand
CCATAAACACGGTTATAAAAATGATATCCCCAGATAATAATTTTTTGACCGAATTTCTTTTTGAACTGCATTGGCAAACCTAGTTTCCGATGTGTAATTATGCGATAAACGGATTTGTTTTTGCTTTTCAAATAAGCCCAAAGTTCATCTCGTTTTTCTAGATTTTCTGGTAATCCACTATTCACTAACAAAGCAGAACTGACAATCATCAGCATTGCTTGATACTTAATCATATAATTCCTTAATTTTCGATTTCGTATATTCATGAGATTATGGGCATCAATAATTAATTTAGTGACTTTGATCTGTTGATCAATTCGTTTTGTCATAATCTCTTCATTGACGGATTGATCTTCTCTACCTATATAATAACGATAAAAATCCAGATCCAGATAATACATTTTTTTAACATAAGGAAGTGGAGTATAAGCATATAGGTTGTCCACATAAAACGTATGTTCTGGTAGATGCAAATGACAATCTTTCAAAATTTTTGTTCGATAAATAATGGAATGCATGAGTAAATTCTGGCTCATTTTAAAATGCTTGGCATCATTCCAAGTAAAGAAGCGATCAACAGGTATTGCAGAAGCGTATTTTATTGTTTTTCGTTTGTGAACACTTGGTTTTTCATAAACATAATTTGAGATTAACATATCTAGAGAAAGAGAGTCCATGACAGTTTCCTGTAGAAAAGTAACAATTTTTTGTAAACTGTCACTATCTAACCAATCATCACTGTCCAAAACTTTAAAATACAAGCCAGTTGCATTTGCGATACCAGTATTTACTGCAGATCCGTGACCACCATTTTCTTTATGGATTGCTCGTACAATATCAGGGTATTTTTCTTCGTATTCTTTTGCAATTTTTAATGTGTCATCTGTGGAACCATCATCTACAATAATGATCTCAACTTCACTTCCACCAACAATTGCAGACTCAATTGCATGAGACATATAGTCCTGAGAATTATAGCAAGGAATTGTAATTGTTAATAACTTCATAAAATCTCCATTCTGTGATATTAATACAGTTCAACATTTGAATCATTTTAGTATTTGTAATTTTGAAATAATCTATTCAATATTACATGAATTGAATGAATCAATTTTGACATCAGGATCAAATTTTGGTACTCTAATGATAAGGTATTAAAATTTGATCCTGTATCATAATATAGTATTGCCTAAATCTATTATAATATGAAAGTGCAATAGAATAAAGGATAAAATAGTGAAAAAAATCTTACAAATTTACTGACAGTTGGATGAGTAATATGGTATTAAAATAAATTAGTATCTTGTACTAGTGTAGTTTTATAAAATGATAAGGTATTAGTATATTATAATATTTCAAAATAAAAGAGGGTGACAAAATGGAAAATAAGGAACTTATTGAAAAGGCTTTAGATGTTCGTGAAAAATCATATTCACCTTATTCAAAATTTAAGGTGGGAGCATGCCTGGAGGCAGAGGATGGGAGTATATATTGTGGATGTAATGTTGAAAATGCCAGTTATTCTGTTACAAATTGTGCAGAAAGAACTGCTTTTTTTCAGGCAATTAGTCAGGGAGTGACAAGATTTCAAAAAATAGCAATTGTAGGTGGCCATGACAAGGCAGACGAATTTTGTCCACCTTGTGGAGTTTGCAGACAGGTTATGATGGAATTTTGTAATCCAGATACTTTTGAAATTATATTGGGTAAAGAGGATTTAAGTTATCAAAGTTATACATTGAGAGAACTTTTGCCATTAGGATTTGGACCGAATAATTTGTGAAATTAAATGAAAAATAAAAGTTCGATATTTACTATTACAGATTACAATTTAGTTTTTACCAATTTTAATTTGCAAGTGTAGATGGCAATTTGTCATCGTAGATTGGAGGATATTATGAATACCTATGATATCATTGATAAGAAGAAAAAAGGATTGGAATTAACAAGAAAAGAGATCGAGGATTTTATTAATGGATATGTAAAAGGCGAGATTGCGGACTATTGTGTAGCAGCCTGGTTGATGGCTGTTTATTATCAGGGAATGACAGATCAGGAATTGTTGGCTCTCACAGATGTTATGGCAAAGTCAGGAGATCAGGTAGATTTATCAGCAATTGAAGGTGTCAAAGTGGACAAACACAGTACAGGAGGAGTGGGAGATAAAGTGACACTGGCTATTGCACCGATTGTGGCTGCATGTGGTGGTAAAGTTGCAAAAATGAGCGGAAGAGGATTAGGCTTTACCGGTGGTACTATTGACAAATTGGAAGCAATTCCTGGTTTACGAACTACTATTCCTGAGGAGGAGTTTTTTAAGATGGTTAATCAAATAGGATTAGCTGTGATGGGACAGTCTGCGAGCATTGCTCCGGCGGATAAGTTATTATATGCATTGCGGGATGTAACGGCAACCGTAGATAGTATTCCTTTAATTGCATCTTCTGTTATGAGTAAAAAATTGGCTGCAGGAAGCGATAAGATTGTATTGGATGTGACAGTGGGCAGCGGCGCCTTTATGAAAGATTTGCAGGAAGCAATTTTATTGGCGAAAAAGATGATTGCCATTGGAGAGGGTGCTGGCAGAGAAACCGTAGCAATTCTGACAAATATGGATTTACCACTGGGATGTGCAGTGGGAAACAGTATTGAAGTAATAGAAGCAATTGAAACCTTACAGGGAAAAGGTCCAGAAGATTTTGTAGAAATATGTCGATCCATTGCGGCTGTTATGCTAGAACTATCCGGTATCGGTACAAAAGAAGAATGTACTGCTATGGTCGATCAAGCAATCGAAGACGGAACTGCATTGCATAAGTTAGCAGAAATGGTATCTGCCCAGGGTGGTGATGTAGAATATATTTATCATCCGGAAAAATTTAAAACAGCAGCTGTAGAAAAAAATCTGATTGCCTGGGAAGATGGTTATGTCACACAGATGAATACAGAGGAATGTGGAAAGGCTGCTGTATTATTAGGTGCTGGCAGAGAAAGAAAAGAAGATACTATTGATATGACAGCGGGAATTCGTTTCTATCGAAAAACGGGAGCAAAGGTTTCCAAGGGAGATATTTTAGCTACCGTATATACATCAACAATGGAAAAGGCAGATATGGCATTGGAAAAGCTAAAAGCAAGTTATCTAATTTCCGAGACAAAACCAGAACCGCCAAAAGCAATCTTGGCTTATGTGACGAAAAATAGCGTTGTAGAATAAGATACTTGAGAAGTATGTATTGCTGCTCCATTTTGCAAGCAGTCATATATAAATGTGGAAGAGATATTTTCAGGAGAAGAGAGCGATGGTGTTGCGAATAGAAGATTAGCAAAGCTGCCATCTGCTTGGTAATATGCATAAACTGTATTTGGATAGGTGGTAGAATTAGAAAAAAATTCTTCATGAAAACTGCTTTTGTTTGAACATAAATTGATATAATCCAATAAACCAGATAAGTCTGGAGTTTCTTCCATGTTTGTTTCATTATCTGGGACAAAACTTAATAAAATCTGGTGCTCTGGTGTATGAG
>CAMWKN010000354.1 GCA_947174825.1 uncultured Clostridium sp. | reverse complement strand
GGTTATGATCTGTCTGCAGAGGAGAAGGTTACTTTGTCGCTGAAGCAGAATAATAGCAAGGTTTTTGAACCAACAGAGGAGCATGCGGAAGATGGGGTGATGGCGGAGGTTACAGTTGAGCAGTCCGGTATCTACACGCTCACTGCAGAAGCAGCCGATGATATTGAGGATGTAGCAGGTAATGATGATGTAAAGTATATCGGTGTTCAGCTGGGAGTTACCAGTATTCCGGATAGTCTTACCATCAGGACCCGTACCCTTTCAGTAAAGCATACTAATAAAGATGGCAGTGCAACCGTTGCCAATTATGAATGGAATGCTTCATTATATCCTGATGGAAATAAAGAAGGCAAAGAATTGAGATTTGGTGTTGTGAACACATATATCACTCCTAGTGCCAAGACAAATGAGGAATATGGTTTAGCTAATCCATTTAGAACGAATGTCAACGGTACATGGACTCCAACTGAGGCAATTGATGTACAGCAGGGGGATCTGGTATCCTTTACATTAGAGGTTCATTCATCCAATGAGCCGGAAGATTGGGAAATTGATCATCCATATCAGTACACGACTCCAGAGGCACTGATTGGTCAGGAGGCTGAGAAGAAAACCCCGACACCAAAAACACCGGCACCAGCAACACCGACTCCAAACATGGATGCAACTGCTTACAATGCATATCTGGGATTCCAGACAGATACCTATATTTTCCGTAATTCTTGGGATGACGAGAAATATGGTCTTAATGGTGTGGGCGAAAAAACTGGTAAACTGGATAACTACAAGACACAGATTGGTTATTGGAGTGATGACAAACTGGCAAAAGTTAGTCCTAAATTAGTGAATGCCGAAATCAAGGAAAATAATGTTACTTATACAGTATCTATGTCAGGTGTGAATTTGAAGACATTAAAGGGAACGGATAAGAATGCGAAGGTATCTACCTGTTTTAACGCATTATATATATCTACGGATATTCCTGTAGCTATGAAGGGAGTTACTGCTACTGCTTCCCTGAAGATTGATGGAAAGCCAATTAAGACTAATATTGCGGTTCCAACTAATATAGAGGCAAGCTATTATGAGTTTTATATCTGTGATTTGTATTCTGATACACATGGAAATGAGAAGACGGTAGCTTATAAGAAAGGTTCTTTATTGAATGTTTTACCAACTGATAGTCTTGAGATTACATTCACAGTCAAAGGTGTAAACTTTAAGCAGGATTTCACCAAAAAGACAATTGGTCCTAAGAAGAACAAGACTTTTACCAAGGGTAACTTGAAATACAAGGTTACAAAAGTAGCAACTGAGCAAGCAGGAAAGAAGACAGCAGGAAAGGTATCTGTAGTTGGATTATCCGCTAAGGGTAAAAAGGCTAAGAGCTTATCCGTACCTGCTACTGTAAAGAACACAGGAAGCTACAAGGTAACAGCATTAGGTAAGAATACATTCAAGGGAGCCAAGGCTGCAAAGATTACTTTGGGCAAGAATATCAAGAAGATTCCTGCAGGTGCATTTGCAAACTGCAAGAAGTTAAATACACTGAAATTGAATGCTAAACTTTCCAAGGTTGATAAGAAAGCATTCAAGGGATGCAAGAAGGCAATTAAGGTTACTGGTAAATCTAAGAAAGCAAACTTAAAGAAGATCAAAAAGGTTTACAAGAAAGCAAAATAATACCTTGGTTGCTTGACAATGGGTCAAACGAGATTCTTGAACAGAAGGAACCGTTAAGGTTCTGCTAATATGAAATAGAGCTGTGTATGATTTGTAATACATGGCTCTATTTTTTACTATACAGGAAAGTGTTGGGAGAAATGATGTATATATTCTGTGCATGAGGCAGGTGTATGCCCTATAAAATGGTATATTTCAAAGAATTTCTGTGTATATTCTTATTGTCACAATGCAACAAAAATGATAGAATAAAAAAGGAGTCCTATGTTTACTACTTATTTAAATGGAGAAACGACTATGATACAGCGTGCGAATAAAATAGAGGAGTTATTTTCGGTATTTGAGCCATATCCATTATCGAAGAAAGAGGAATTTGACCAATTTTTTGTAGAGACTTATGAAGCGAGAGGAACGAATATTGTAAAAGCAATGTCCTATAGTTTGAAGTATAGCCGAAATCCTTATATGAAGATCTTATTTATGGGACATCGTGGTTCTGGGAAGTCTACGGAATTATCAATATTAAAGAAAGAAATACAGGATCAGTTTGAAGTGATTAGTTTCTTTATCCAGGAAGAAGTGGATACGAAGAACATGACATATATTGATTTTATTTTTGCTATTATGTCACGTTTAATTAAATATGTAGATGATAAAAAAGAGACGGGTAAGATATCTTTAGATAGTAAGGATATTGATGGTCTGTATCAATATTGGTATTCTGAGAAAATAATAGAGGAAACTAAGTATGACCAGACAGAGGCGGAGGCTGGATTTGCGGCGAAGTTGTCATTCTTAAAGAAGATTGTTATATCGGGTGGCGGCATTTTGAAAACGGGTTCTGAATCAAAAATATCCATGAGAAAAAACATAGAACCAAAAGTTGGTTATTTGGTGGAGTTGATGAATCAAATCATTGACAAAGTGAATCGTCAATTGCAAAATAAAGGTCTGTTGTTTATTATAGAAGATTTAGATAAAATTTCCATTGATACAGCCGAGAATTTATTTATTGACCATCTTAAAATATGGCTGTCTCTCAATACTAGATTGATTCTGACCTTTCCTATTTTTATGGCTTATAATTCACAGTATAATATGATCAAGGAGGAAATTGATTATTTTTGTATGTTAAGTATGTTGGAAGTTAGAAATCAGGATAAAAGCTGCAATACACAGGGGATAGATATTATGAAGAAAATTGTCCATAGGCGAGCAGAAGAAGCTTTGTTTGAGGATGATGCTTTGGAATTTCTGATACAGAAATCAGGTGGAGCGTTGCGGGATTTATTTCAAATGATTCGGGATGCATCCTTTGAAGCGATGATGGATGAACGTGATAGGATCATAATGAAAGACGCAGAAGTAGCATATCGTAAAATGAAAAGTGAGTATGAACGCCAGATCAGAACGGAAAAATATGTGGATAAGCTGATTGAAATTTACAACAATCCCCGTCTTTTGACTACAGATGATACGGTAATGGAGCTTTTGCTCAGGGGTCTGGTGCTGGAATACAATGGCGAGCGTTGGTGCGGGATACACCCAGCCGTTGAAGATTTTTTGATAGAAAAGGGTAAAATATGTGGATAATATAATCTTATCAAAGGAATTTGATCTGACAAAGTTAAGATTTTTCTTTCAATCTGCCAGAAAAGGCTTTGTTATGCTGACTATTAATGAATACCATATTATGCAGGAAATACGGGAATGTTTGTCAGAATGGATTGCGCCTAGGCAGTATAATATGGCAGAGAGCAGTTTCCGCGATGTGGTGAATGATTTTGACCACGGGGCTGCCGCGGATTCTGCCGTTTTTTATCATTTCTAGTTGCCGGATGAAGA
>CAMWKN010000353.1 GCA_947174825.1 uncultured Clostridium sp. | reverse complement strand
AAAAAAACATTACTTTTATTTGACTGCTCCATTGGCAACACCAGCAATAATCTGTTTCTGACAGATAATATAGAAAAGGACAATCGGCAATAATGCCAGTAAATAGGACGCAAATGCCAGGTTATAATTGGTACCAAACTGGCTCTGGAAATTCAGCTGTGCTAATGGCAGAGTATTCTGGTCTCCTGACATAATTACTAACGGTGTCATGACATCATTCCAGGTTCCCAAAGCGGTCAGGATCGCTACCGTTGCATGCATCGGACTCATATTTGGGAAAATAATCTGCCAAAATGTCTTCCAGGTACTGGCGCCATCCACATAGGCAGCTTCCTCCAATGCCAATGGCAGATTGGTCAGATAGCCGGAATACAACATGGTATTTATCGGCATATAAAATACCGTGTACAGCAGGATCACTCCAATCATATTGGCAAGCCCCATATGAGCCGTCTGTTTTACCAATGGCATCATCAGGATCGCAAATGGCACAAACATACCACTAACCAAATATAAATAAATTCCATTATAGTATTTATTCTTTGCCTTGCTCCGTCCCAGAACGTATCCAATCAGAGAATGTACCACGATGGACAAAGCAATGGTTGCCAGGGTAATAAATAAACTATTTCCCAAGGAATGCCAGAAATTGGTTACCTCCATAGCCTCCTTGAAATTATGCAGACTCCACTGTGACGGCAGGGATAAAATTCCACGGATACTGTTGGTCATTTCGGAAGGCTGCTTAAAGGCAATTACAATCGTAATATACAACGGGAAGAGGATCGTAATCAGCCCAAAGATCAAGAGAAGTGTTAAACCAATATTGTATCTTTCCTTTGGTATTACTTTTGGAACAAACTCTTCCTCTTCTGTCTGTTCTGTTTTTTCTGAGACAGCACCTGGTTCCATCTCCGGTTCTTCTGGAACCACCTGAATTTCTAATTCTATATCTTCTTTTTTATTTGTCTGTTTCATAGGAACCCCCTTTTCTGCTCTGTTATGATCAAGCAAATTATCATCCTAACGCTTTCCTATACCAGCTGCTCTTCTTTCTTACCCAAAAATCTCATCTGCAATACGGAAATTACCACAATGGCTACAAAAAATACCACTGCATTGGCACTTTGGAAGCCGAACTGCCCACCGCTCATACCATTGTTATAAATCAAAAACGAAATAGATTCTGTACTCTGGGCAGGACCACCTTTGGTCAATGACATAATCTGATCGAATACCATCAGGAAATTCTTCATACACAGAACCAGATTAATGGTAAAGAAGGGTAAAATCAGCGGAAAAGTCAGATGGCGGAATTTCAGCCATCCGGTTGCTCCGTCCAGAGAACCCGCCTCATAGACATCCACTGGCACCGTCTGTAATCCAGAAATATAAATAATCGTATTCATGGCGATGGACTGCCATGCACAAACCACTGCAATCGCCAGCCATGCTGTCTTGGAATTGGCAAGCATACTGTTGCCTTCAAATCCCATCATTCTGCCCAGTTCCGGCAAAATATAAGTAAAGAAATAATTAAATATATAACCTACTACCAATCCGCCCAATACATTTGGCAAGAAATACATACCTCGCAGGGAGCTCTTAAACCTGATCTTGCTATTTAATGCCAGGGCAAGCATCAGACTTAATAAATTCACGATAATGGTAGTTACTACTGCCAACTTAAAGGTAAAAAGGTAGGAATTGCCCACTCTGGCATCACGGATTAAATCTATATAATTTCTGAAACCTACCCAGTCATAGCTTCCATAGCCCCGGAAATTGGTAAAACTATAGATCACACCCTGTATCAATGGCAGTGTATTAAAGGTAAAAAACAATGCCACAATCGGTATGGTAATCAATAAAAAGGTCTGGCTTCTTCCAATCTTATTTTTCTTTATTATCACTTCTTCTTGCTTATTCTCCGACATAGGAATCCTCCTCTCCGTTCCAATCCATCTGTTCTACAACTAATGTGCCGCCTCATAATCCTGCACCTTCTTAATCAGATCACGGTTATATCTCTCCCATTCCTGATCAAACTTCTTTAAGAATTTATCCGTATCTCCATCCAGCAAATAGGTCTGGATCAATGCATCAACAGCCATCTCGGAAGGATAGAAATGATCCTGGAAATCCGTTACTTTTTCTTCATTAATATACTCTTTCATTCCATCCAGCATCGATGCCAGTTTGAAGGTTCCCTCTTTACATGGAATACCATTCTGGTTATCCATATATGCCTGCACATTTTCATCCTCTAACAGGAAACGCAGCACTTCATAGGCGGCATCCTTATTCGGACAGTCATTCATCACACAAAACTGCAGATCAACTCCTGAAGTCAGAATATTCTCTTCTGCCCGATTCGAAGCCGGATACACGAAGGAATCAATATTCATGTCTGGATTCACGGACTGGATCTGTGGTACTGCATAACTTCCAATGATAAACATGGCAGATTCCCCTCTGGCAAAAGCCGTACAGGCATCATTGTAGGAATATGCCACAAAGTTCTTCGGTCCATACTGCAATAAGGTTTTCATCTGCTCAGCCACAGTCCGGTATTCCTCTGTAAAGGTAGTCTCTCCCTTGTTGACATCTTTACACACAGTAGCCTCCGCCAGGGAAGATGCAATACTGTTCCATGGAGACAGACAAGTCCAGGTATCTTTATATCCCATATAAAATGGCAGTATCCCTGTCTCCTGAATATCTTCACAGAGTGCAATCAACTCATCCCAGGTCTTTGGAATCTGCCAGCCATGCTCCTCAAACAAATCTTTGTTGTATAAGATCCCGGCAGCATTTGCCATATAAGGCACACCATATATTCCGTCCTTTGGGACAAATTTCAAGTTCTCATCAATATCCAGATATTTTTGTTTAATGCTGTCCAGTCCGTCAAAATCGGAAATATCCATCAACATATCAGCATCCACGAAATTCGCATAATTAAATTCACCACCGATACCGATAATATCCGGATTATCTTCGCGGATAAAACGTGTCTTGAGCACTGTCATGGCATCATTGGGAGAAGAAATTTTCAGCTCAATATCATCATGGGATTCATTAAACTGTTTTTCCACTTCTTCAAAATAACTGACAGCCTCTGGTTTGTAATGCACTAATTCAATGACTTTTTTTCCATCATCTGATTGTTTACCTCCACATCCTGTCAGAGAAAGTACACCTAACAGGAAAACTGCTGCCAAAACAATGCTGCGTTTTTTTCTTAGCATTTATACATCTCCCCTTTCCTGATTATCACTGTTATTTTTTGGTAAAACAATTATAACATGCCATAATGCGCCATAAAATATCATGATAATCGCTTTTTTATGCCAAAATGCTATATTTTCGACTATGTATTGCATTCATCTAGCATTTTGATATATAGTATGGAAAAGGAGATACTTCTATGCACGATTTATTATTTTCGATCTTTCCCAATGAAAAATTTATTGATCTAGGCCTCTATCAGTATGGCTGGGAACGTTGCATGCCTGCACATATGTAT
>CAMWKN010000352.1 GCA_947174825.1 uncultured Clostridium sp. | reverse complement strand
GGCTCATCCAGAATATACACCGTCTTGCCTGTGCTGCGTCGGCTTAGCTCCGTTGCCAGCTTAATTCGCTGCGCCTCTCCACCGGATAGTGTTGTGGATGGCTGTCCCAATTTGATATAGGATAATCCCACATCATTCAGCGTTTCAATCTTACGACGGATAGATGGTATCGGAGCAAAAAATTCCAGTGCTTCCTCCACAGTCATATCCAAAACATCAAAAATGCTTTTTCCCTTATATTTCACTTCCAGAGTCTCCCGGTTATAACGTTTCCCCTCACAAACTTCGCAAGGTACATACACATCTGGCAGGAAGTTCATCTCGATTTTGACGATTCCATCTCCCTGACATGCCTCGCAACGTCCTCCTTTGACATTGAAACTACAACGTCCCTTTTGATATCCCTTTGCCTTGGCATCCGGTGTAGATGCAAACAGATCCCGGATCATATCAAACACACCTGTATAAGTAGCTGGATTGGAACGTGGAGTACGCCCAATCGGTGCCTGATCAATGGCAATCACCTTATCCAACTGCTCCAATCCACGGATTTCCGTATGCTTGCCCGGAATACAACGGGCACGGTTTAACTGCTTTGCCAGACTTTTATACAATATTTCGTTAACCAGTGAACTCTTACCGGAACCGGAAACACCGGTCACACAAGTCATGACACCCACCGGGAATTTTACGTTTATTTTCTTAAGATTATTCTCTGCTGCTCCTCTTACCTCAATCCAACCTGTTGGTTTCCGACGTTTGGACGGTATGGCAATCTGCCGTCTTCCACTGAGATAGTCACCTGTCAAAGAATCCTGATTTTGCATAATCTCCTGGGCATTTCCGGTAGCGACTACTTCCCCACCATGTTCTCCTGCCCCCGGTCCAATATCCACAATATAATCTGCCGCCAACATGGTATCTTCATCATGCTCTACCACAATCAGGGTATTGCCCAGATCACGCAGTTTCAACAAGGTCTTCAACAACTTTTCGTTATCCCGCTGATGCAGACCAATACTTGGCTCGTCCAATATATATGCCACACCAACCAGACCAGAACCACTCTGGGTTGCCAGACGAATACGCTCCGCCTCCCCACCAGACAGAGAACCTGCATTCCGGGACAGACTCAGATAATCCAAGCCTACATCCATCAAAAATCCTACTCTGGCATGAATTTCCCGAAGAATCAGCTCACCGATCTTGTTCTGACGTTCCGTCAGTTCCAGCTGCTGCATAAAGGCATAGAGATCCCGAATTGACATATCCGTTACCTCCGCAATATTCTTATCGCCTACGGTAACCGCCAATGCCCCCGGTTTCAGTCGTTTCCCACCACATGCCTCACATGGGGTAATCTGCATGAAAGATTCGTATTCTCTCTTGGTACTGTCTGAATGGGTCTCCCGGTATCTGCGCTGTACATTACGGATGACACCCTCGAAAGCCACATCATATATACCACTTCCCCGCTGTCCCTGGTAGTGAACCTGTACCACCCTGCCATCGGTTCCATGCATAATGACATGACGGATTTTCTCTGGCAGCTCCTCATATGGGGTATCCAGATCAAAATGATATGCTTTCGCCAGAGCTTCCAAGGTACATCTGGTATAGCTGCCTGGATTTTTGGAAGACTGCCATCCCATCACCACGATAGCGCCATCTGCCAGACTGACGGACGGATCCGGTACCATCAGTTTTTCGGAAAATTCCATCTTATATCCAATACCAGTACAAACTTCACAGGCACCAAATGGATTGTTAAAAGAAAAAGAACGAGGTTCTATCTCATCAATACTGATCCCACAATCTGCACAGGAAAAACTCTGGCTGAAATTAACCTGCCTGTCTCCTGGTATATCCACCACCAGCAAACCATCTGCCAGACGCAGAACATTCTCAATGGAATCTGCCAAACGCTTCTCAATGCCGGAACGAACCACCAGACGGTCCACCATAATCTCAATGGTATGCTTCTTGTTCTTCTCCAAATGGATCTCCTCAGACAAATCATAGAGATGTCCATCCACTACAACACGGACATACCCAGCCTTACGTGCCGATTCAAACACTTTGGCATGCTCTCCCTTTCGTCCCCGCACCACTGGAGCCAGGAGCTGCAATCTGGTCCCTTCCTTATAACTCATAATCTCATCCACGATCTGGTCTACTGTCTGACGGCGTATTTCCTTGCCACAGTTCGGGCAATGGGGAATCCCAATCCGGGCATAGAGCAAACGGTAATAATCGTATATCTCCGTTACCGTACCAACGGTAGAACGAGGATTGCGGTTGGTAGACTTCTGGTCAATAGAAATCGCTGGAGACAGCCCCTCAATACTCTCCACATTAGGCTTTTCCATACGTCCCAGGAACATTCTGGCATAGGAGGACAAGGACTCCATGTACCGCCTCTGCCCCTCTGCATAAATAGTGTCGAATGCCAGAGAAGACTTACCGGAACCACTCAGTCCGGTAAACACCACAAACTCATCCCGGGGTACATCCAGATCAATTCCCTTGAGATTATGCTCCCTCGCTCCACGTATTTTAATATATTTTTTCATTTCTTCGTGCTTGCCCATTGTTAACCTCCATGCTATCTACGATATACTCTTTTATCCTGCATGAACAATCACTTCGAAACCTATAGCTTCTCCATGTTTGTCTGCCTCATAGCTCACATAGAATCAGTATCGGAAATCCTCCCGTCTTCAAACAGACAAGAATTTCCGATACTGATTCTTCGTTCGTACTTATCATAACACATTCCTACCAGGATAGCAAGTACATATGTTCGATTTTTTATTCAAATAATCTAATCGATCCGTTCTCCCTCTTTCCCATAGTATTCACAAAATCTTGCTTGAAAAGAGATCGGCTCATCTGCCGCATACAAATGGGAAACATCCCCAAAGGCACTGACACGGAAGGATGCAATCCCTGGTCTTCTCTCCTCTGTATTAATGGTGGTCACGGAAGTTGGCGCAGCACAAAAGCCATGCCACAACACCATAGGAGACATTCCCAGAAGATGGCTTAATATCACACATTCCACTCCAAAATGACAAATCAGCACAATCCGGTCTGCATTCGCTTTTTCCACACGATAATAATTGCCACTCCGAACATAACCGTGACTGGCAAGTAGTTCATCCACTCCCTGGCTTACCCACTGATACTCCTCCGCTATGGTACTATCCTGCATAATGGGCGTATCCAGCCATGCAGTTCTATCGTAATATTTTTCTTCCATCATCCAATCCTGGGGCAGCCAATCCCAGGCAATGGTTCTGCCCTCCACATCCGGTCTGGCAATCTGCGCCCGGAAAAATTCCTGCATCCAGGGAAGTTCCTCTGCCTCCCTGCCCATTTTTTGCAAAGTAAGAGAAGCTGTGTCTTTTGCCCGCCCCAAAGGCGATACATAAAAGGCTTTTACATCCAGTTTAGAAAGCCTGTCTGCCAACAAACCAGCTTCTCTCCATCCTTTTTCCGTCAATGAATCATGTTCATAATCCGGATCTCCATGTC
>CAMWKN010000351.1 GCA_947174825.1 uncultured Clostridium sp. | reverse complement strand
TCCCACGAGATCATCCCAAGGCTATTCGGAGGCATCGTCAGCTGTGTATAAGATGAACCAACAACGATCATCACTGCCAGTGCTGTAATAATGATTTGATTTTTGTGAACAATTTTCTTCATATTTACCCCCATTTCGCCTGTACAAGTAACTACACTCTATGTACTATTGTTGGTACTCATCCTTGTACTGACATTTTTTTATTCCATCTTCATTACCTTAATTTTATGTGACTCCAAAGAAAATAATGCCTGAACCGCACGAATTATTTCTGCATCTGTCTGGGCATTCCCCGCTCCTTCGGCTACCACCAACACCCCCTCGACTTTCTGGGTGTGGGTATTTTCCAGCAACCTGTTTGTTTCCTCTGCACCATTCAGGGTAATCATAACCTCCGCCTTACCGATCCCCTCTACCTTTTCCAGAATTTTTTCCAACTGTTTTTCTTTTTTATCTGCATAAATCTCCATAGCAGTTACCGACGTATCCGTTTTACCAGAACTACTCTGTCTGCTTCCCTGACCGGAGCCATTCTGCCCGCTGCCCCAATAACTGGACGGAAGAGACAATACCAACAATGCCACTCCCGCCACTACCAACAACAATAACTTGGGAAGACCAATATCCTGCAGACGAATCAGTGGCAGAGATTTCTTTTTTTCTTCCGCCTCCATTATGCTTTCTTTTTCTCTCAGATCCATATCACTACATTCTCCTCTCCCAATTGATAATATTGCTGCAGCAAAAGTCGAAATTCATGCAAATCCGCTTTGGCTGGCGCTGCTTCTCTGGATTGCAAATGAATTTCCAAAAGGGATATCTCATCCTGATCATCCAGCGTCACTTGAATCTCCTGCACTACCAACCCCTGCCTTTCAGCCAATTCCATTACCTGACTGGAAACCGTATCCTTATATTCCTCCCGGATCAATTCCCTCATCTGCCCTTCTGCCAGCTGCAGGGAAGAAGTAATATCATCCAGATCTTGCTGATAAACATACTGGTTCAAAATACGATATAAGCTGGAATTATCCTTCAATAGCCCCAGAACCGGAGTAATCAACAGCAAAATTAGTATCAAACCACTGACAAATCGAAAATACTGTTGATACTGAGGTTTGCCGATCAGACTGCGCAGCACCGTAACTAACACAATATAAATTGCAATACGCTGTACCCATTCTTCCATCTCTATCCTCATTTCTTAATTTCATGATGCGACGAATTGCTATCTACTTTTGACCCTATATGATGCTACGGATTGCTACATTGCTACGCAATTTTCGCAATCCTACAAACACCTCCATTCCCGCATATTTGCAAGCAAATCTGCTTCATGTCGGTGTTTGGCGGGTCAAGCTAGTAGATAGCAAATTGCGTGTAAACACGCATTGCTATCTACTTTTGACCCTAGCATCATGTCATACTGCTGACCACCACGATAGACAAAATAAACAGCATCGCTGCCATAGCAATGATCTGTACCAATAAACGGACAGATTCTGTCATTGCTCCAAAGCAACGGATAACCCGCCCATCGGATATAGGCTGTACTACCGCAGCAATCAACTGATAGGAAAAACGATAAAACAATAGATGCAGAAGCGGAATCACACAGATCAAAAATACTGCAATCACCCCCGTTACCCCAACTGCATTTTTCACTAACTTACCGGCACAAAGCACAGCACTGGTAACACTTCCAATGGTATTTCCCACGCCGGGAATAGCGGTTCCAACTTTGACCAAAGCAGATTTCTCCACCTGGGCTGCCACCGGAAGAATCAAGCCTTGTATCACATTAATCCCCATCATGATGCCAAAGATTGTCCTCACTGCCAGTTTAACCAGATCCCGTATCAGATCAGCCATCCGGCTAAACATTTCCTCTTCTGAAAGCTGATTGACCAGCTGCAAAACAAAATACAGGTTGACCGCCGGCAATAAAAAACGAATCAATAATAAGTCCACCACCATAACCATAAATAAAGTAAACTCATAATATGCCGTGGTAGCGGTGGCGCCTTGAGAAAAAGTCATACTGATAAAATACGCTGGCGCCAACACCTTGATAAAATCCAGAAGTTGTACCAGAGTTTGTTCTGCTATCATAGTGATCTGCGCATATGCTGTGGCAAAAAAAGAAAATAGTAACAGATAGACACCGTAAAAAGCGGTTTCTGCCACCTGTTTTCCCTGTAATAATTTCGAGAAATTACTTAAAACTGCCCCGATTAACACAATCAGTATCAGATACAAATACACGCTCTTGTGTTGCTGCAGATTAAGCAGAAGACCGTTCCAGATATCCTGCCCCACCTGACTGGCATCCACTGGCGACTTCCCCTGCAATAATTTAGTCATGTACTCTGAAAAAGAAAAACTATTATCTCCCAAAATCTGGTCTAACATAGATTGTACTTCTGTATCTGAAATTTCATCCCATATGGCTGTGGCACTATCCTGATACTCCATATATT
Source organism: uncultured Clostridium sp. (assembly GCA_947174825.1). The sequence continues at coordinate 1,082 of CAMWKN010000351.1, read as the reverse complement.
CACCCCTCTGCCCACTTTATTTATTCCATCACAACTATCTCATCCTATTAATCCACCTAATACAACTCTTCCGTCCATCTCACACCCCAATTCCAGTAATAATTTCAATCAAATTCTCAATAATCGGCATACTGACCGCTAATAGCATTAATTTTCCATAGAATTCAATCTGTCCCCCCACAGCCCCATAACCGGCATCCCGACAGAGCCCCGATCCAAATTCTGCAATATAAGTAATACCCAGCATCTTTAACAGAATCTGTACATAGATAGCATCTTCCTGAAAAACTTCCTCCAGTTTCTGTACCACTTGTAGGACACCTTGCATTTTTGCTGCAGAAAGTCCCAGAATCATCACACTTGCCGCCAATATTAGCAACAGGGCAAAGCCTGTCCGCTCTTGTTGGAGGGACAGTGCCAATATTACCGCCATCAAGCCAATCATCACGATCTTAATCATCACAATCCCCATTTCTATACCGCTTGTACGTTGTCACTATGTAACATCAACTGCCAATTGTAAACAGTGCTTCCACCGTTTCAAACAATTCCTGAATGTAAGGAATAATCCAGAGCAGCACTAAAATCAAACCTGCCAGGCTGACCAAAAAAGCCTGCTCATCCCGTCCAGAATGCTTCAGCACTTGTCCCAGTACAGAAACCAGAATCCCTACTGCGGCAATTTTAAAAATCAGATTAATTGTCATTTGCCCCATCCTTTCTGTAGTTTTCTCTTAACTGATGCTACGGATTGGTCTACACTCCGTTTCGGTCTACATTCCATTTCGGTCCGTGCTAAGCATGCGCCACTGGCGCATAGCACCGTCCTAAACAAGTGCCACTGGCACTTAGGACCATTGCTTCGCAATTTGCTATATATTTTTGACCCTAGCATCACAATAATAAAATCACCAGAAAACCGCCCACCGTAATGCCCGCCACATGATAAACCCTTGCCTGTCCCTGATAGGAATCCCTGCCCTGTTTTAAAACCTCTCTCAATCTCTGCTGGTATAATTGAATCGCATGCAGCTGTGTCTGTCTGTCCGTCTGTCCTATGATCTCTCCTAATTCTTCTAAAA
>CAMWKN010000350.1 GCA_947174825.1 uncultured Clostridium sp. | reverse complement strand
CCATAGAAACCATGCTGGAGTTTTTGGAGGGTTTGGAGATACCGTGATCTTTCTGACAAAATTCTTGTATTTTTTCATATTCTCGCATATAATATATTTGCAGGCAGAGATGCGCTGTATACTTGTGCAATCGAATTAACGTTTAAGCGGTATGTAATATCGCCGAACACGAGAAGCCACCTTCGGGTGGCTTTTTATTATTCGATAGAAAAATTCGATGGAAAAAGCATGGAAAAAAATTCTGCAATTCTTGAAAATTTTTGCTTGCACACTGGAAATATTTATGATATATTAGACAATGGACTTTATTGAAAGGAGGTTATTGCTGTGAAAGTTAGATCTTCAGTAAAACCGATTTGCGAAAAATGTAAGGTCATCAAGAGAAAGGGTCGCGTCAGAGTAATCTGCGAGAACCCGCGTCACAAACAGAGACAGGGCTAAGTAGAAGGGATCATTCCGTGATGATTACGGAATAGAGACCACAGAAAATAGACTTGCTTTCTGTTCGTTGCCGTTAGATATCCGGATCCGATGCTATCTAGTCGGATATTCGGAAGAGGACGGTGATATCGTAGGTGGAGTGATTACCCACTTCGGTTACGGATCTGATGGAGTGTCGTCATTTCAGCAGAAGGATTTATATTCTGTTGGCATTACATTTGGTTCCAGATCGGTCTTGCCATGGCAGATTGATGACTGCGGCATAGTACCGGCTGTCATTTCGCAGACAGCCATGCAGATGTCTATGCAGTAAGATTACGGTTTAAAGCGGCTGATCAGAGATAACGTTATAATCGTTAGGATCTGATAGGGATGATGTGAGACAGAGGTTTTCTTCATTCCAGAATCAAAACGTGAATAAACAAAGTTTATTCAAAACACAAACAAAATATTAACGGAGGTGTACGTACAACATGGCACGTATTAGTGGTGTAGATTTACCAAGAGAGAAACGTGTTGAGATCGGACTTACCTATATTTATGGTATTGGTAGAGTTAGTTCCAACCGTATATTGGCAGAGGCTAACGTCAATCCTGACACACGTGTAAAGGATCTTACGGACGAAGAAGTTGCCCGTATTCGTGACGTCATTGATGCTTCTCAGACTGTAGAAGGTGATTTGCGTAGAGAAATCGCCCTGAACATCAAGAGACTGCAGGAAATCGGATGCTATCGAGGAATCCGTCACAGAAAAGGTCTTCCGGTTCGTGGACAGAAGACCAAGACAAACGCCAGAACCCGTAAGGGACCAAAGCGTACTGTCGCAAATAAGAAAAAATAATTAAGATAATTTTATGTACAAATCTAACAGGAGGGTTTGACAATGGCTAAACAGGTAGCAAAGAAGACAGGTAAGAAGCGTGTCAAGAAAAATGTCGGACATGGACAGGCACATATTCAGTCTTCCTTTAATAATACGATCGTTACGCTCACAGATGCAGAAGGTAATGCAATCTCATGGGCAAGCGCAGGTGGATTAGGCTTTAGAGGATCCAAGAAGTCTACCCCATATGCAGCACAGATGGCAGCAGAAACCGCTGCAAAAGCAGCTCTTCCACACGGTTTAACATCCGTAGATGTTATGGTAAAGGGACCTGGTTCCGGTCGTGAGGCAGCTATTCGTGCATTAGCAGCATGTGGCATTGATGTTACCAGCATCAAGGACGTTACTCCGGTTCCACATAATGGATGTAGACCGCCGAAACGTCGTCGAGTATAATAGCAAAAGTTATTCTAAATTTTTAAAAAACAAAAATTAAGAATAACTACACTTGCTATAGAAGATGCTTCGCATTTTCATGAAAGATTGTAAATTTCAAATTATTATAGGAGGAAATAGACATGGCAAGAGATATGACGCCGGTTTTGAAGAGATGTAGAACACTTGGTCTGGATCCACAGTTTCTGGGCATTGACAAGAAATCTAACAGAAATGTCAGAGCAGGAAGAAAGCCAAGCGAATATGGTCTTCAGTTAAAGGAAAAGCAGAAAGCAAAGTTCATTTATGGTGTATTAGAGAAGCCATTCAGAAATAATTTTGCAAAGGCACAGAAATTAAAATATGGTAGTACAGGTGAGAATCTGATGATTCTGTTAGAGCTGAGACTGGACAACGTTTTATTCCGTATGGGTTATGGACGTACCAGAAAAGAGTCTAGACAGATCGTTGGACATAAGCACGTATTAGTAAATGGAAAATGTGTCAACATTCCATCATACGAGGTTCGTCCTGGTGATGTAATTGAGATCAAGGAAAAGCACAAAGGAGCTCAGAGATATAAGGATATCCTGGAAGTAACAGACGGACGTATGGTTCCTGATTGGTTAGAAGCTGATCATGAGAAATTATCCGGTGTGGTTAAGGAGATTCCTACCAGAGAGCAGATTGATGTTCCTGTTAATGAAGTGCTTATCGTCGAGTTATATTCTAAGTAATAACCCGAAACGCAGGTGAGCATGAAACCCCAAAAGGAGGTAACTGGGAGTGCTTGATTTTAAAGAACCAAATATTAAAGTTGCTGAGATTTCGGAAGATAAGAAGTATGGACGTTTCGTCGTAGAACCTTTGGAGAGAGGTTATGGTACGACATTGGGTAATTCTCTCAGAAGAATTATGCTTTCATCCTTGCCGGGTACAGCAGTCAGCCATATTAAGGTTGATGGTGTTGTTCATGAATTTTCTGCGATTCCTGGAGTAAAGGAAGATGTTTCCGAGATTATCATGAACATCAAAAGTCTGGCAATCAAGAATAACAGTGAGACGGATGAAGTAAAGACGGCATACATCGAAGCAACTGGTGAAGGTGTAGTCAGGGCTTCTGATATTCAGGTGGATTCGGATATCGAAATCATGAATCCGGATCAGGTCATTGCTACCTTGAGTGGCGGTGCCGATTGCAGACTGTATATCGAAATGACAATCGTAAATGGACGCGGATATGTCAGCTCAGACAAGAATAAGCGTGATGATCTGCCAATCAATGTTATTGCGATTGATTCCATCTTTACACCAGTAGAGCGGGTAAACATTAAAATAGAGAATACTCGTGTAGGACAGATAACAGATTTTGATAAATTGACATTGGATGTATATACAGATGGCACTATTGAGCCAAGTGATGCAGTTAGTCTTGCTGCTAAGGTTCTGTCTGATCATCTGCGGTCATTTATTGATTTATCAGATAAGAGTTCCAAGATTCAGGTTATTGCAGCAGAAGAGGAGAACAGCAAGGACAAGGTTATGGAGATGAATATCGACGAACTGGAATTGTCTGTACGTTCTTACAACTGCTTAAAGAGAGCAGGAATCAACACAGTAGAGGAACTCTGCAATCGTACACCTGAGGATATGATGAAGGTAAGAAACCTGGGTCGTAAATCCTTGGATGAAGTAGTGTCTAAGTTGCAGGAATTAGGTCTTTCTTTCAACTTAGGAGATGAATAATTAGGAGGTAAGCAAACATGGCAGGCTATAGAAAACTTGGAAGAACTTCCAGCCAGAGAAAAGCATTGCTTCGTAATCAGGTAACGAATTTGTTATATCATGGTCAGATTGTTACCACAG
>CAMWKN010000349.1 GCA_947174825.1 uncultured Clostridium sp. | reverse complement strand
ATATAAATACTTTGAAACAGGGTGAGAAAGCACCTGAGCGTGCTATTCAAAAGGGGATTCGGCTTGTGCCCTTTGATATTGTGCTTCATGAATATACCCATGCTGTATTTGGAGCGAAGACAGGTAATAAAATTTTCTACTATTCCAAGGGTGTCTCTCAGTCTGTAAGTGAAGGGTATGCGGATATTATGGCGTGTTTTGCTGATGGGGATTGGCGGATAGCAGAGGAAATTGCCGATAAGAAAATAGGGGACGGTTGTATGCGCAATATAGGAAGACCGGATTTAACAGGGAATCCGTCCAAGATTCATGGGAAATATTATGAGTGTAGCAAGAGAGAATATACCAATAAAAATGATAAGAAAAATGATGAAATATATGATGAGCTAGTGGATGGACATAATAATTCAACGGTTCTTTCCCATGCGGCATATCTGATGCTGATCAAGTTAAAGGAACAGAACCCCAAAGAAAATTATCGGGCTGAACTAGAACAGCTGTGGTATTCTACCATGTATACATATAACAGCAGGAAAGTTGATTTTTATAAGGTACGGAAAAAAGTAGTAAAAAAAGCAAGAGATAATTCCTGCTTTAATGGCAAAGAGATTGCCATAATTATTGAAGCGTTTAAAGAATGTGGAATCACAAAGAAAAACTGTAAGAAAGATTCTGATTATTATAAGAATTTAAAAAATAATCAAACACAAAATTCCAATGCGGTAAATGATAATATGCAACTGACTGGACGTGTCATGAAAGCAGATGCAGATAATAACATTGGAAATAATCTGCCATTGTCTTCCGCTCAGGTAAGGGTATGCCCAGTGGATGAAGAAGAGAAAGGAACAGAAGGGGTTACTGGAACGAAAGGACAGTATGGAATTGATCTGGATAACTTTGAAGAAGGTATTATGACATTTTCCAAAGATGGATACCTTTCTGAAAAAATGTATCTTACGGAAAGTGATTCGGAACTTCAGAATATTATTTACTGTAGTACCGTGGAATTAATATCGAAGGAACAAGATGGAAAAGGGACAGCATCAGGAGTTGTAAAAAGCGCAACTACGGCAACGGGAGTTGGGAATATTGAATTAAAGGTAAGAAGAGGTATCCATAATATTTATACGGATATTGTTATGAAAACAGTAACAGATGCTAACGGAAAGTATCAGCTTCAGAATTTGCCAGCGGGAAACTATACTGTAGAAGTGATTGATACATCGGACGAATATGCCATGTCTTACTTTGAGATAAAAATTTTAGGAGACAAAACAATTATGAATCAAGATGGAATTATTTCACCTGAAATGGATGATACATACTTAAGAAGTGTTTTGACATGGGGGCAAAACCCTAGTGATTTAGATTCTCATATGGTTTGTAATTTTTCAAACGGAAAAAGTTCACATGTATATTTTGCCAAAAAACAAGGATATTGCAATGAAAGCCTGGTATGCCAGTTGGATGTAGATAATACTTTTGGTTTTGGACCAGAAACGATTACATTACAAGGCACGAAACCTGGGATATATAATTATTATATATATCATTATTATGGACAAGGTATGCTTTCTGACAGTGGTGCTTCAGTTTGTGTGTACTTGCAGGGGACGGAGGGGATGAAAAGGTATACATTCCATGTTCCGGAAGGTGAAGGGAGGAATTGGTTAGTATATAGATATAATAGTGCTACAGAAACAATAGTACCTGTCGGTACAATATATTGATTTAGGGGAAGAAACGGAAAAGCTGTATATCTGGATTCTGCGAGAAGGCATATCCCGTAAGGGATATGCCTTCTCGACTATACACGTTTAGAAACAAACGGCTTTCTAGAAAAAAATATATTACCAGAGGACTGGAGAAGATTACTTTGGATTCCAGTTTTGGGGTGCATTGTTTGTGCTACAGTATTCATAGCCTCCCCCCAGACTCATGACCCGGTATCCGTGCTTGGCAAGATCTCTGGCAGAGACCAGACTGATATTGCCGTGGTCACAGTATAGGATGATCCACTGAATGGGTTCTTCTGCGGCTGACAGGAGCCGATCCACCTCTTTCTCCAGATTTTCCCAGTCTGCCCATACTGCGCCTGCATAGTGAGTTGCATCGTAGGCAGACTTTTCCCGTAAATCCAGAAGCAATACATCCTTGCGTCCTAGATAATTTTTTAAGGTTTTGCATGATATTATTTTTAGCTTCATCGGTAATCTCCATTTCATTATGGTTTCATCCTTCTGTATTATATGAATGAAATGGGAAAAAGTACGAGATCTGTCAATTTGATAAAAATTAAAAAAATGTCAAAAATATGTTGCGAAATTTTCGGTATAGGTGTATAATAATTAAACCACTCTACACGTATAGAATAAGTGAACTACATATGTAGAATATGAGAAGGGAGGGGGTTGCGGTATGGCACGTTATAGTAGACCGAAGAAAAAGAAATTAAGTCCGTATACTGTTTTGGGTATTATCGTATTGTGTGTTGTATTGTGCGGTACTGTGACATACAAACGGATTATCCTGGATCAACAGAGCAGAGAATATCAGGCGAAAATTGAGCAGCTTCAGGAGGAGCAGGAAGTGCAGGCAGAGCGTACGGAAGAATTAAAGGAATTCAGAAAGTACGTGAAAACAGATGAGTATGTTGAGGAGATTGCCCGTGATAAGCTGGGATTGGTTCACGAAGGTGAGATTATATTTGAACCAGAAGATAAATAAAAAGATAGAAAAATTTCGACGCTGTGTGTGTCGAAATTTTTTTTGTGCGGATAACTGAGTTTTGACAAATTATGCATTGCCCCTTTTCTATACTTGGTCACACGCAGCTCAGAAAAGAGATTAAATTACTACAGTTGTGGAATATTGAAATGTAACAATATGACACAGAGTTCTTTTGAAATTACGATATGTAGATATGTAATTAACCATACTACTGTAGTAAGAATGGTGCTGAGACGTGAATATACCGGTGTCGGTAAAAATGAGGTGAGTGTGATGAAAAGGATTCAGAGGAGAATGTTGCTACAGATCTTATTGGGTTTTGTGTTGGGGCGTGTGGTGGTATTTGGGATCAATCCGGCAGGTATTGCATATTTTGCAGCCGGTTTCACAGAGGGTGGTGCGGTGTTGCCTGTGGCAATAACTGTATTATTGGGTATGAGTACTGTACTACCGTTAGAGAATGTTTTGATTTATGGGGCAGCCATGCTGGCACTATGGCTTACAGCAGATTTCTTGAAATCCCGTCAAATTGAAATTCGTATGGGACATGCTGCCTTGATTTTGGCAGGAGCTTATTTCGCATTATCCTGGATAAAGTTACTGTTATTTCCATACAGCAGACAGAACATCGGATTTTATTTTCTGGAGGCGGCATTGGTTCTGGTACTCACCCGTATTTTATATGAAGGAGTGTGCTATTTGCTACACGGAAACCGGGATCGGATGCCGGACAGGGAGGAGGCGATCAGCTTGATTCTGTTAGTTGGTATCGGTTTGCTGGGGCTGCCACATACCTCTCTGGCGGCATTATCGGTTACAGAGATTGCAGTATAC
>CAMWKN010000348.1 GCA_947174825.1 uncultured Clostridium sp. | reverse complement strand
TTAATTGTTTTCTTAGTCCGGGCAGGAACTAATAAATCTATAATCAATTCATCTATTTGTGCATATATTGTTTCCATAATTTCCCTCATATCTGCATCCGCATTTATGCGGATGACTTTGTTGCGCATAATGCAATGTTATCATACGAACTATAACTTGGCATCTGCCTTTGCCTGAAATTTATCGTTATACACAATAAAACGTTCGTGTGTCGCCTGTCCAATCACACCACTCTCATCCCTTGCTTCAATGGAAAAAGTCAGTTTCCTACCGTCAATGGCTGTCAATTTACTGTCACATACCACCTTCATTCCCACAGGAGAAGCTGCGCTATGCGATAGTTGAACCATAGTACCAACACTGCCACTGCCCTCTTCTAAGGCATCTGCTACACTCTGATAAGCCGTCTTTTCCATCAATGCTAACATAGCAGGCGTAGCAAATACTCGCAATTCCCCACTGCCCATTGCTTTCGCTGTCAATTCCTCTGTTACCGTCAATTCCTGATGACCTGTCATTCCTACCTCTAACATCTATGTACGCTCCTTTCCTCTTCATAAAATACAGAATTATCCTATCGGTTTTCCATGAGAAGAATAACGACAGCATTTATGCTGTTTGCTATTCTTCCAGTGTGAGTAGGCAATCACAGAAATATACTGTGATTACCGTAGATGTTCTTCGACGATACACCCATATGTGTATCGTCGAAGAACATCTTCTCACAATTTATTTCTCAAACTCCACAATCACATAATATCCCCTCTCATTATGAGTTACATCTTTGACAATCCCACTGCGATCCTCAATCCGCTCATTTACCTTGAAACAACCGGACATGGCAACAGCAGGCTCAATAATATAGGTATAATTCAAAGCGGTCTTTTTCTCGCTGACCTCCACACGGTCTCCTGGTTTCACCAGTCCCGGCCGCTCCATCTTAAATGTCATCTCAACCATAGTCTTCCCTCATTATCCATGCTTTCTATCATTATGTCTTACACACTTAGCTACGTTTAATAAACTCCGTCCGACACATTGGACAGGTAATGGCAATTTTGCCTTTTCCCCTGGGAACCCGAATTTTCTGCTTACAAGATGGACAGGTAAAAATTCGATGCTCCCGTTTCATCTGCCACTGATACTGCCATTTCTGTATATACCGGCGTAACTTGCCTGTCATAATCAGGTAACGCTCATTTTCCTGGTATCTTTTCCCATGATTTTTTGATAAAATACGGAAATCTACATATAGAACCAGAAGCAAAGCAACTATCAGACAAATTCTACCCAAAAAGAAATATTTTGTCATTCTGGAAATAATCCATAAAAACAAAGCAGTCCATGCCAGGAATCCTGAAAACTGATCTGTACCATAACGACCTTGTAGAAAACGACGAAAATGCTCTCTCATGTTTCCTGTTTATCCTCTCTATCACATTGATGCTACGAATTGCTATCTACTTTTGACCCTAGCATCATTATATTTCAACCATCTAATAGTGTAGCTTATTGATAAGAAAAAACAAGCACTAAATTCATAAACTATCATTCCATAATTACAAATTCTAACAAACTATGAATCCCATCGGCTCCTTCATAATACTTGACTTGCAGCCGATCACCTACCGATATTTTAATTAAGGATTCATTCTCCTTAAATGCCTGTTTATAGACCTGATGGGCATCATCTTTGAGATACACCATTACACCATCTTCCGTATCAATATATTGAATATCTGTTACTGTAATAGTTTCCTCTTTCTGATCACTTTCCTGAATTTCTGTATTTCCCTTAGACTGTAGTAATTTTGTATAATTCTCAAATACCTTGCTCTGGGTAGTTGCTGTCGCCACGATATTATATTGTTCCACATTGACCATGGCATACAGCTTAACCAGCCCGCCACTGTCCTTTAGAACCATAACATAGGTTGGTATGCCAGCCACATTGACCAGACTAGGAAAAGATGCCTTGTATCCCTTTTCCTGAACCTCTCCTTCTGCCGCTTTCATAGCCGAATGCTCCTCTGCCCCGGATACCTGGTAAAATCTTGCCTCTGAAGTCCGCTGGTTCATCATGATAAACCCAATATTGGATTTATCTCCATTAACCGATGTAACTCCGGTATAAACCCAGACATCGTCCTTGATGATTTTATAACCAAAATCATCCGTGGCACGTTTACATCCCTTTTGCTCAAAAACACTGTTGAAATAACCGTCAGAAAGCATTCCATACCAGTTATATTTCTGCGTCAATAATTTTCCACTATATACACTGTCTACCCAGCTTGGACAATCTTTCACATCATAGTACTGACAGTCTCCGCTGACTGGATCGCAAATAATGACACCATTAATATCCATTCCATCAAACAATCCAATTTTGGCAGTTTTGGTAGGACAGATATAGTATGGATTTCCTTCATCATCCAGTTCAAAATGATAACCATCTATGATTTTCGTTGGATATTTTAGCTGAACATGCCGCTGCAGATTATCATTAAAAAACCCGGATGGAACATAGCGCATCCCCCGATCTAACTTGACATACTCTGCCTCCGAATTGGTAGGATCCACCTTGATATAACCTGGAATTCCGTTCTTCCGGTTATTCCACCACTTGAAAAAGCTGGCATATTTCAAACCAGAGACTTTCATCGGTTTCCCCTGTATGGCAATCTGGGTATAATCTTGCTGCACCTCAAACTGACTGACCACATCCGATAAAGAACCAATCTTACGGTTACCAAAAATTCTGGCACTCTTTGTATCCATCAAAGCAATATCCGTGATACGGTTGGATTCTGCAATGTCTTCCTCAAAAACCCGTTCTTCTACCGGCAACAAGCCCGCATAGCTCCTGGCACGAAATAAGGTCGCTCCCGCCAGCTCTCCCAGTAGAAAGAGAATCACTGTCAAAAGTGTTAGACAAGCAAATACACGGGAAAACAAGGGAATCTCCCTTATATGCTTAATCACAACTACAAAATAAGGTGCCTGACGTTCCGAACCTCTTGCAATCATTCCGATCATAAACAGAAGCGCAAAAAGTAGCAGCAGAACCAGCCAGATGCCCTGCTGATGAATATTGATTGCAGGATAGAAACAGTAATATCCTACGCCGACAAAACATAAAAGTATGATTATAGCTATTATTTTCTTTAACTGCATATTTGCACTCATGATGCGAGCCTCCTCTCCAACAATCCTATGGATTGCTTGCAGCTTGATGTCCAATGTTCGTGCTGCCCGCTGCACAATACTTTCACTAACTACTATATAAAATGCACTTTGCCAGAAACTTTATGCCAATATTTTTAAATATAAAAAAAGCACGAGACGGGATTCGAACCCGCGACCCTCGCCTTGGCAAGGCGATACTCCACCACTGAGCCACTCGTGCAAACTGCTTTGTCAGAACGATGATCCATCTTCAAACAAAGAAATATGTAATTGTCAGGGAAAGGTTCCCCCAAAGAACTGTAAGACATCATTTCCTAACAGTTCCTAAGCACGAGACGGGATTCGAACCCGCGACCCTCGCCTTGGCAAGGCGATACTCCA
>CAMWKN010000347.1 GCA_947174825.1 uncultured Clostridium sp. | reverse complement strand
GTATTATAAGAAGGAGTATCCGTCAGGGAAAGAAAAGACAATGAAAGACCAAAAGAGAACTTTTACATTATCAAAAAAATGCAAATATTTTCTAGGCGATATCTGCTTTGACTTGACCGATTCAACTAAATCAATTTCAAAGAAAGCATTTATTCAAAAAGTTAAAAAATTAATTGAGAAGGACAAGGTAAATCCTGACTTAGGTATCCAAGTAAAAGGAGGGAAAATTGTTCAAATGTATTTACAGGTCTCTTAAAAATCAATCAATATAAAGATAAACGAAATAATGTCTTACCGACAGGGAGTATTCAGTCATAAGAAATAGACAAAGAATCTGACTGTCAAAGTAGGGAAGTCTGGCACGATGGCACATTGTGCTAAGGATAACGGTCAATAATACACATCAGAAAGGCAGAAAGTGATTATGAAAACAAAAAAAACTACTAAAAAAATTTTAGCAGCTGTTCTTGCAGTAACAATGATGGCAACCACATTTGTACCGGTACGACAGATGGCAGCAGACACAACAACAGTGGAACCAGGAGCTACTAATATTACTTTTGATACGGCAAGAGATTTAGTTTTTAATACTTCTATTGCGGAAGAACTTTCAACAAGTGACAGAAAAAGGTATTATAAATTTTCGCTGAGTGAGGCCAGTGTATTGACGGTTGGAACAAATGCTAGTGATATGGATTTTATTATTTATGATAAATCCAGAACTGCTGTTTACAACAAAACTTATATTTGGTCAACCACAATTATGATCTATTTAACGGGCGGGGATTATTATCTTGGCACAGAAACTGCTAATCCATACACCATGTTTGTATCCGTTGATAGTCTTAGTGAATCCTTTAAAGAGACGTATGATATTAATAATGATACTATGGCTACATCCTCTGAGATTACAGTCGGCAAACAGTACAAAGGAGTGTTGGCACAGAACGATGATAAAGACTACTACAAATTCTCTTTGACAGATTCAAGCAACTTAACTGTTAATATTACAAATGCTACCGATGATTACTTAAAATACAGCATTTATGATAGTTTGGGTAATCAATCATATTACAACAGTGTATCTAGCAAAGCAGATGATACGATTCAGCTTGCAGCAGGTACTTATTATCTTGCTATCACAAAAGACGATTATCGTATCAAAGCCATTGGCAGTTATAATTTTTCCTTATCGGCTGTAAAGATCGTGGAGAAACCCACGACAACAACAACGAAGCCATCGACTACAACGGTGAATAAGCCGTCGACTACCAAAACGCAGATTAAAAAACCGAAAAAAGTAACCATAAAAAGTATGAAAAATAAAGCTCACAGGAAAATCATTGTAAAATGGAAAAAATTATCCGGTGTTTCAGGTTATAAGCTGCAATTCAGCAACAAGAAAAACTTTAAGAAAATTATAATGTCAGGCAAATACTCCTCAAGAACATCTTCAGCAAGCTATGTCAATGCCAAGAAGAAAAAGACATATTATGTGAGAGTGCGGGCATACATAAAGAACGGTTCCAGGACGTATTACGGGGATTGGAGTAAAACAAAAAAGATTAAGGTTAAATAGTGATATAGGAGGATGCTCATGAGAAAGCTCAACAAAAAATACCTGTCTGTTTTACTGATGTTTGCAATCGCATGCACAATGTGCATCACAAACGATGACACAACAGCTCAGGCAGCAACAAAGAAAACAACGAAAATCACGCTAAACTACAAGAATACAACTATGTCGGTTGGGGATACGCTGACGCTGAAAGTGAAAGCAGTCAAACCTGCAAAATCTTCCAAAAAAGTCACATGGACATCTTCCAATAAAAAGATTGCTGTTGTAAACTCCAAGGGAAAGGTATCTGCAAAGAAGAGCGGAACAGTTACTATCACAGCAAAGTCAAAAAGCAACCCAAAGGTAACTGTGAAATGTATGATCAAAGTCTATAAAGTGACAAAGACGTTGAAGCTTACGAGTAAAAAATCTTATACTCTCAACGCAGGAGAAACGCTGAAGTTAACAGCAAAAGTCACAAGCCCAAAGACGGGAGCGGCACCGATAACATGGATTACAAAAGACAATAAAATTGCAAAGGTGACTGCTAAAGGTAAGGTAACAGCAGTATCATCCGGGACAACAACGATCACAGGAAAGTCTGGAAAGAAAAAGGTAATGGTAAAGATTACAGTGAGACCGAAAACTTCCACTACTACGGATTCGAATGATTCCACTACTATGGATCCTAAACCAGATAATACTTCCGCAACGAAATGGGGATTTTCATTATCAGGGTGGACGAATACCATCACCACAAAGGTAGAGGAAAACGGAAATCGCGCAAAAAGAGATGCAGATGGAAACCATATTTATACTACTAGATTTTTAAGTAATGGAAGTGTGAACTGGGCAAATGACGTGGTTTTTGATGTCAAAGATGTCACTCCTAACGCATACCGTGAAATGTATGATGCAATGGGGATTGAGAGTGGTGACATTTCCCTGACAACCAAAACTGTTACAAGCTGGTATTATAACTATCCGCACGATATTATGGAACCGCTTGATGACTCAGAAGATACACCTGTCATTCAGACTGAAACAGCTACTGTTGATCAAAATTTGACAATACATGCAAAAATGGGAACCAGAGTAATTAAGATAACAGCAAAAAGAGCAGGTGTTATATTGGATACCATTTATCTGACTGCAAGCAATCATACTGCAAGCAGTTATTACGATTATGCGCCACAAGATCTTGAACTTTATGCAGCAGTACGACACAAAATTGAAGATGCACTATGGACGGATGATATGACTACTCCGGAGAAACTTGGTGCAATTGCCGATTACATCAATCAAACTACCCATTATCCCTTTACTGACACAGTAACAAAAGAATACAATCCGGCTTTCTGGGAAAACTGGTCTATTGATGATAAAATGCTGTATTATGACATTGGCAACGATCCAATATTAAACCGTACAATGGATCTCCAGGGAGGTATTGTGACTTGCCAAGCCGCATCGATTATAGAGCGTGTAGCCACAGAAGATTTGGAGCTACCCTACTTATATGATTCTGTATCTGATACGGTTTTGGACGGAGAGGGAGTCTGGATTGGCATGGGTTCATATAGCACGAACCCTTATGCGCCAAATCATCAGACTCTATGGTACAAAGATGCTGAAGAAATAAAATATCCGATTGATGCGCAGGGAGCAGAGTACAGTCATGAAAGCGGAAAAGCATCCTGTGAAGAACATGGATGTAGAGAACATCTTATTTCCCTGAAATAAGATACTTAAAAAGCAAACTATTGCAGATTAGCCAGCATCACGATACCCGACAGCGTGACCAGCATAGAAGAGTTAGCATTTGAGGGTTGCAGTAGACTGACAAGCGTTACATGGAATGGAACACTTATACAAGCGTCGCTGCATTTTTAACAGCCTTCAATAGCGATAAATAATAGATATATAGATAACAAATTATACAGATAGGAGAAAAGTATAATGAAAACTTGCAAAATTCACAAAATCATGCTGATGACCCTTATGCTATTTGCCACTT
>CAMWKN010000346.1 GCA_947174825.1 uncultured Clostridium sp. | reverse complement strand
GCCATATCCCGGCTAACCAACTTACGGCTGTCCAAGTCCCGCTCCACTGACTGATAGCGCACAATCGGTCCGGCAATTAATTGCGGAAACATACTGACATACATGGCAAATGCGATGAAATTGTGCTGGGGCTTTACATTACCCCGATAGACATCAATGGTATAAGACATTGTCTGGAATGTGTAGAAGGAAATCCCAATCGGCAATGCCAGATTTAGCAGAGAAACAGATACACCCAGATGATGTAAATTGCCTAGAATAAAATCGGTATACTTAAAGAAACATAGAATTCCCAAATTTCCTACAATTGATAGAACAAGAATCCCTTTTCGTCTCCCCGGCTGCTGACGTTTCTGGAAATATTCCAAAGCAAGACCATTGCAATAATCAAACACCGTGGAAAACAGCATGATCAAAATATACTTGGGCTCACCCCATGCATAGAACAAAAGACTGGCAAGTAATAACAAAAGATTCCGAAATTTAAGAGGGCACAGGAGATACAGCACCAGTACAGCCGGCAGAAAATAACACAAAAAAACAATACTGCTAAAAACCATAATGACCTCATTTCTCTACTGTCGGAAGCAAAATAATATTTCATACCGACACTGCTCTAATGTAAAATCTGTGATAGTTTGCCAATCAAATATAAATTTCTCGTCATAGAGATATTGTTGACAAATATAATATCCTGCGCTTTATTCTTCTTAGCCAAGTCAGACAGATTCCCCGTCCAATAACGGTAATCCACCACATATATTTTGTGGTAGTGATCTGCCAAATAGGGAACCAGAGCATTGCCATAAGACTCCTTCACTACGATACATACCGAATCATCCTTGACATCCTTGTTAGTAATCACAGAATAGGAGTTATCTCCACCCAAAAAAGCACTGTATTTTGCACCGACACCATAACCAGAAGCATCTTCTATAATCTTGCTGGATACCATCTTTCCCTGATCTGTGCGTGTTTTCATTGTCAACTCACACCGTGGATAATATACCTCTAGTGTATCTTTACGCAAATTCTTGTTCTTATTGGAATCCCCATAGAATGTGCCAATAAAACTGCCAAAAGATTCCTTACGGTATTGATACAATTCATTTGGTGTACGCTCTGTATCTGTACAAAACTGACGGTAGGCATAATAGGCACCCAAAGCCGACCAGTGATGATCTGTGCGGAAATAAATGTATTCTGTCCGATGCTGCATCATGGTATCATATAATTCTATCTTTTCCACTGGCTTCTTGATCTTCTGATAAATATTCTGAATCGCCTTTTGCTGATCGGAAGAATTAATCTTATCCGCCTTGTTATCCGGAATTGTTATACCAACGCTGGTGGGTGCAATCATTGTATAGAGATGATAAGATTTCCCTAATTTAGATCCAGCCTTATTGATAATCTCCGCATATTTCTCTGCAGCACTGGATACATAATTGTAAATTTCATATCCCGTATCCCCAATAACAGCAGTGCCGGTACTATTGTAAAGTTTTAACTTATCATGAGAAATAATCGGCTCATATGTCGCTGCAGGAGAGCCTGTGGATTCCACTACATTCTGTGCAGATGCAGAAGGTGACGGACTGTCTGTCGGCTCTTGTGCAGAGGCTGATGGCAACGGTCTATCGTTCTGCTTTGCCACCTCCTGTGCATGCGGAGATGGGGTAACAGGAAACGGTCTATTTTTTTCCATCTCCCCAGGCATAGGAAATCCTTGATTGGTGCTCTCCGGATCCTGCAAAGCCTTTGAGATTACTACCTCGTCACCACTGGATACATCTGGTCCGAAACGACCGCAGGAAGTACACAGGATACATAGCAATAACCCTATACATATCATCCTCTTTGTCATTGTTGAAATGCCTCCACGATCATATCCTGAGCATGCTTTGCATCCGAAGAAACACATGCCAACACATAGCAACCACAACGAACAATCACCGCTTGCCCAACTTTATCTGCCTGTTCCGGTAAATAATCTTCAAAGGATTTTTTCATCTCTTTTAAATGTTTTTCCACCGCTGACTGATCCTGTTTCGCATCAGACTCACTCACAGACCGTATCACCAGCAGTTCATCCGCTGAAGTTCCCTCTCCCATGTAAAGTTCCATGACAGAATTATCCGCAATATCTACCATGCCACTTGACAACGCAGAGTCCATTAATTCTAATGTAGTTTCATATTTCACATCATTTAACAGGCGTTCTGTCAGTTTTCCAATATCTACTGCTGCTCCAGAAGCCGTTACCTTTGGCTCTGGCTGTGGATCTGACTGCGCCTTTGTATCTCGGCTAGCTCCCTGTCCTACGGACACGGTACCCCATACAAATATAAATAAGAGAAAGACGGTAAAGACCGACAATCCCATCCATCTTTTATCATTCCATGGTTTCATTTATTCCAAGCTCCTCATCAAATACTTACACAAGTTCTCTAGCCAGTTAATTATAAATGCCATTATAAATAGAAGTCAACCATTTTCGTAAATTTTATACATGTTACATGAAAATACGATCAAAATATTGCTTTAAATTAGATACTTTTCTATAAAGTCATGTTAAATGGAAGCTCACATTTATACCATATTAAAAAGAAAAAATGCCACTCCACAGTTTCCCATGGAGTGGCAAATGGTATCTCATCTTAACAATTGCCTACGATTAGTCTGTTGTGTAAGGCATAATTGCAACGTGACGGGCACGTTTGATTGCTACAGTCAGGGCACGCTGATGCTTTGCACAGCTACCAGTAATTCTTCTAGGAAGAATTTTGCCCCGCTCAGAGACATATCTTTTCAATTTATTAACATCTTTGTAGTCAATAAAATCATGCTCTTTGTCTGCACAAAATGCACATACTTTCTTTCTTCTGCGCACTGGTCTTCTTCTGGCAGAAGCATTGTTATCGCCTTTATTATAAGCCATAGTTGAAACCTCCTTCATTCATTCGCTGTATCGGTTACAGCATCAAACCTTAAATGGTAATTCCTCTTCGATGGCATCCGGAATATTCATAAATCCATCTCCAGCCGCCTGTGTCGGCTCTGGTCTGGATGGCGCTGCCTGCTGATATCCGCCACCACCATTTTGCTGGCTGGCAGCCTTACTCTCGGCAAATTCCTGATTCTCTACAATGACTTCCGTCGTGTAGACACGCTGTCCATCTTTGTTGGTGTAGCTTCCGGTCTGAATACGTCCCTCCACTACCAGTTTCGTGCCTTGATGAAGATAGTTCTCAGCAAACTCTGCTCCTCTACCGAATACGACACACTGGATAAAGTCTGCTGTCTGCTCATCTCCCCCTTGGCGCTTAAACCTACGATCCACTGCAAGTGTATATCTCGCAACTGCTGTCTGATTCTCTCCAGAAGAGTATCTCATCTCCGGATCTCTGGTCAGACGTCCCATCAAAATAACCTTATTCATTTAGGAAACACCTTCCTTTCTATGCTTCCTGTCTGACGCATAAGTATCTGAGAACGTGATCCATAATGCGAACTGCCTGCTCGAGTTCACCTGGAACATTTGCCTCAGCATCGAATTTGATGAAGTAGTAGTAGCC
>CAMWKN010000345.1 GCA_947174825.1 uncultured Clostridium sp. | reverse complement strand
GGCTCCTCCATCGCCGGGTAATAGAGATGGCCTAACTGCAGCGGATCCTTAACAGCGCTCTCAGGTTCCCGTCCAGGACCGAAAAAGAAAGAATGCTCTACACGGTGATTGGACTCACAGAACACCATCCCCTCGTCCTGAATCGCTTCCCGCAGCTCTCCCAGAACATCCCGCTTCATTGCCATTTTCTTGCTGGTCCACTGACTGATCTCGGAATCATACATCTGGAATCCATCGTGATGCTCTGCAACCGGCATTACATAACGGGCACCTGCCTTTTTAAACAGACGAACCCATTCCTTAGGATCAAACTTCGGCGCCGTAAACATTGGGATAAAATCCTTATATCCAAACTTGGTATGTTCCCCAAAAGTCTGACGATGATGCTCCCACTCGTCCATGGACTGAATATACATATTACGGGAATACCACTCATTCCGAAACGCCGGAACGCTAAATAATCCCCAATGAATAAAAATACCAAATTTAGCATTTTTGAACCACTTCGGCACTTCATAATCCGCAAAAGACAACCAATTTGGCTGATATGGTCCTGCCTGAATCACCTCATCTGCAATCTTTAAATACTTCTCCTGAACTGTCATCCTATCAATACCTTTCCCTTTCCTATAATATCCTACTGTTGAAAACGATAAGTCTTATCCTGAGAATAGTATACAATCGGCAGACCAAACTCCTGCAATGCATGGATATCCTCATAGATACTCTTTCGCTCACCAGAAAATCCCTGTTCATTCACAAAGTCTACGATCTCCTGCATCGTAACACCTTTCTGAGAATTGGTTTCTCCTGTCAAAAGCTGCATGACTAACAACAGTCTCATTCGTACATTTTTTTCCATAACTTTGTCCTCCATTTTGATGCGTTGGCTTATCTTTCATACCCCTGTATTCTGATATGCCCTGACGTACTGACTGTATGTCATGTCCTTATGCGCCCTGGCATCTGTCACCTGTTCTCTCTGCGTATCTCGTAGTATTATGTATGATTAGCAGCTATTCTCCATCCTCCGTTTCCCGTACCCGGATCAGATCCATTTCTTCTGGAATCTGACTAAACTTCACCCGAATAACCTGCTTTGGATGTGGACAACTCTCTACCTCTTTTCCGTACTCGTCCAACATAGACTGCACGGTCACTGCCATATCCTCTCCAGATGGTTTCATGATTTCCACTTCATCCCCCACCGAGAATTTATTTCTCTGCTCTATCGTCACATATCCATCCAGATCTGGCTTTCCTGCCAGACCCAGATACCGATATCCCCGGACATAGGTGTTATTATCATAAATCTGTGCCTCATGCGTAGGCGCTCCATAAAAAAATCCTGTGGTAAACTGACGATAGGTACATTTTGATATTTCCGACTCATAATACGGAATTCTGGATTCATACTGTTCAGGCGATATAAAATAATCATCAATCGCCTGACGGTAAGTCCTTGCCACATCAGCCACATACAGCGCTGTCTTCATGCGCCCCTCTATCTTAAAACTATCAATTCCTGCCTTTACCAGATCTGGAATATGTCCAATCATACACAGATCCTTGGAATTAAAGATATAGGTTCCTCTTTCATTTTCTTCCACCGGCAGATATTCTCCCGGACGGCTCTCCTCCATTATGTAATATTTCCAACGGCATGGATGAGTACAAGCACCCAGATTCGCATCTCTTCCAGTAAAATAATTACTCAGCAGACATCTGCCGGAATAGGAAATACACATGGCACCATGTACAAATGTCTCAATCTCCAAATCAGGCGGAATATGCGCCCGAATATCGCTAATCTCCTGAATAGAAAGTTCCCGCGCTGAAACCACACGCTTCGCGCCCAGTCGCTGCCAAAACAGATATGTTTCATAGTTCACATTGTTACTCTGGGTACTAACATGAATCTCTATCTCTGGACAAATCTCCTGTGCTATGGTAAACACACCAGGATCCGATATAATCAAAGCATCCGGTTCCATTTCCCGCAGCTCGGCAAAATATTCCCGCACCCCTTCCAGATCTCTGTTGTGGGCTGTAATATTAGCTGTCACAAACACTCTTTTCCCATGCTCATGGGCAAAACGGATTCCCTCTGCCATCTCTTCCCTGGAAAAATTCTTTGCCTTTGCCCGAAGCCCATACATCTCACCGCCAATATATACGGCGTCAGCCCCATACATCACAGCCACTTTCAGCACTTCCAGACTACTAGCCGGCACCAGTAATTCCGGCTTCCCATTCTCTAACATACTCTAATCTCCTCGTGCGACGAATCTGGTATCCATCAATATGAAACGGATATCAACCCAGCACATCTATATCTAATCTATATCTAATCTATATCTTCTATCCAAATTTGTCAATTATCATTCTGACAATATTCTAACAGTTTTCTTATGTCCACTATGCCTCCGAACATCCTTTACGCTGTGACACGGCTGCACCATCCCCCACCGGTAACACCACCGTCTGCAATTCTGTCGAATGGGTCAGCGTATACAAAAACTCCCGCATCCGCCCATGAATGGTTCGGTCCCGTCTGGTAATCGCATAGCGTGATTCTATAATATCACCATCCTGCAGAACATTATCTGTTACTAGCATACCATTTTCTGACAATAAGGTCAAAATCGGAGAAAGAAAAACCGGATATTGTCCCTTGGCAGCATCCATAAATATAAAATCATAGTGATTCCCAGCATCCACTAGCTGCTGCAACACCACACCGGCATCGCCTTCTATCAAATGAATTCTCTCTGTCTTTTGGTATTTCCCAAAATTGATCTGGGCATTCTGTATCCGGATAGGCACCTTTTCTATCGTGTCAATAGGTACCGTATCTGCCACACACTCACTCATCAACATACTGGAAAACCCCACCGCTGTTCCAATCTCCAATATCGCTGCAGGTTTCTTCACTAATAGTAAAAATTGTAACAAAGACTGCATGGAACGTCTGATAATCGGTACGCCATCTGCCAATGCCTGTCTCTCCACCTCCTGGAGATAGGATGGAATTTGCCAGGAAATAGAATCAATATAAGTACTTAATCTCTCATCTATAATCATGAACTACTCTCTCCTATCCATTGGCGGCGGTCATTTGATTGATAATTTCTTCATAGGTCATGCTGGTATTGAGCATATATTCCCCCGGACGCAGCACA
The DNA here is from genome assembly GCA_947174825.1 of uncultured Clostridium sp. Next base: position 403 of record CAMWKN010000345.1, on the reverse strand, counting down.
ATCGTCTCTGGATCCATCAACCTGGTCCTAATGTAAAAACTGCGGCTATTCACAATCAGATTCTCCTGCTCCAAACGTTTTGCCACATCCCTCATGGTATCCGTCTCGCTTACCTGGAATAACTGCTCCGTTCCCGGAGCATCCTCTACCACCACAGATCCAAAGATCTCATAACAAAAATGATATCCCTGCAAACAAGCCGTTCCAACCCCATAACATACCAATATTGCCAGCAGTATATTAACACATAATGCCAGCAAAAAACGTATTGTATTGAAAGTCCTTTGAATATTCGGTTGATAAATCATGACTTTCCCCCATATCTCCTTCTGCAGAAATTCTACTCCTGCCTACCAAAACAGTTCTCGATATCAGCACTTTCTTTCTGAATTCATGTACTCCT
>CAMWKN010000344.1 GCA_947174825.1 uncultured Clostridium sp. | reverse complement strand
TATGTAGTCTGCTCGGGAGGTGACGGCACCATGAATGAAGTGGCGGCAGGTGTTATGCAGCTACAGACGAGTCCGATCGTGGGATATATTCCTGCCGGCACAGTCAATGATTTTGCTTCTACACTGCGGATTCCCAAGGATATGTCTGAGGCGGCGAAACTGATTGTAAGAGGAGATTTATTTTCCTGTGACCTGGGGCGTTTTAATAACCGTTATTTTACCTATGTGGCAGGCTTTGGTGCATTTACGGAGGTATCCTATCAGACACCCCAGGATATGAAAAATGCGCTGGGAAAGTCTGCTTATTTTATTGAGGCATTAAGGCATGTTTCTGAAATTAAGCCACATCATATGAAGATTGAATATGATGATGGGGCGATTGAGGATGAATTTTTATTAGGGCTGGTCAGCAATACGGAGTCCATTTCCGGATATAAGGCATATAGCAGACAGGAAATAAAAATGGATGATGGTTTATTTGAGGCATTATTTATTCGTAATATTCAAAACCCACTAGAATTACAGATGATTATCAATGCACTGGTAACGAAAAAATTAGATGCGGAGCAGATGTGCCTGATTCGGACAAGGCATTTACACATTGTCAGTGATGATGAAGTGCAATGGACTCTGGACGGAGAAGAGGGCGGCTGGTTTGATGAAATTATGATCGAAAATGTTTATCATGCCATGCAGATTGTTTGTGATCTCAGTGAGGTACAGATGGTGGCTGAACAAGGAGAAGAGGAGTGAATTACTATTTTGCCCCCTTAGAGGGAATGACAGGATATCGTTATCGGAACATTCATAACAGACATTTTCCAGGAATGGACAGATATTATTCTCCTTTTGTAGTGACCAGAGACGGTGGAATTATGAAGGATAAGGAGCTGCAGGATATTCTGCCGGAAAATAATGAAGGGATCTGTCTGGTTCCTCAGATTTTGACCAATATTGCAGAGAATTTTTTGCAGGCATCCGGGCAGATGGCAGAACTGGGCTATCAGGAAGTTAATCTCAATCTGGGCTGTCCTTCCGGAACAGTGACGGGAAAGGGACGAGGGGCTGGCTTTCTGCGTTTGGAGCGACGAAATGGATTGCAGAATTTTTTGGATGAGATTTATGCACATGCAGAAATCGAGATTTCGATAAAAACACGGATTGGCTGGGATGATCCAGAGGATTTCTCTGATTTATTACAGTTATTTAATGAATATCCCATCCGGGAACTGATTATTCATCCCCGTACCCGCCAGGAATTTTACAAGGGTGGGGTACATCGGGATGTTTTTGCCTTTGCCTATGAACATAGCCAGAATCCGATCTGTTATAATGGAGATCTGAAAAATGCCACAGATGTCCGGAAATTGGTACAGGAGTATTCAGATTTGCAGTCTGTTATGATTGGCAGAGGACTGATTGCGGATCCTGCTTTGGTCAGTCGTTTGCAGGGGAATGTGGTGACCAAGGAACAAATTAGGAATTTTTATCAGGATCTTTTTCATACCTATCAGCAGTGGCTGTCAGGGGATACACCTTTGTTACATAAAATGAAAGAACTGTGGATTTTTATGGCAGAGAGCTTTACGAATTCGGAGCCATATCTGAAAAAGATTAAGAAAACCAGCCGTCTGGTAGAGTATCAGGGGATAGTGGATAGGTTGTTTGAAGAGCAGGAGTTGGTGTGGGCTGGGGAGAATGTGGGTATATGATATTGATGTTTGGATAAATGGAGCAAAAGGTCATGGTCACTTAGATTATTGTCAAAAGGAGAAATGGGGGATTGGTATGAAAAAATATCAGAGAATTTTTGTAATTGTATTAGATTCTTTAGGAATTGGGGCAATGCCAGATGCGGCAGAATACGGAGATGCAGGGACAGATACCCTGGGACATATTGCAGAGAAGATGGAGCTACATATTCCAAATTTACAGCGTCTGGGTATTGCGAATATCCGACCACTGCAGGGCGTGCCAGCAGTGGAGAAACCAGAGGGACGATATACGGCATTGCGGGAGCGCAGTACCGGAAAGGACACCATGACCGGACATTGGGAGATGATGGGCTTGCATATTACCAAGCCATTTCAGACCTTTACGGATACGGGATTTCCACCGGAGCTAATTGCAGAACTGGAGAAACGTACTGGGCGGAAAATCATTGGCAACAAAAGCGCCAGCGGCACCGTGATACTGGAGGAACTGGCAGAAGAAGAGATCCGGGAAGGACATTTGATCGTCTATACGTCGGCAGATTCTGTCCTGCAGATCTGTGGCAATGAGGAGACCATGGGGCTGGATAACTTGTATCGTTATTGTGAGATTGCCAGAGAGCTGACTATGCGGGATGAATGGAAGGTGGGCAGGGTGATTGCCAGACCTTATGTGGGGCAGAAAAGGGGAGAGTTTGTCCGGACTTCCAACCGCCATGACTATGCCTTGAAACCATATGGCAGAACCGTATTAAATGCCATGATGGATGCCGGTTATGATGTGATTTCCGTGGGAAAGATCTATGATATCTTTGACGGGGAGGGATTGACAGAATCCAATAAGTCAAAATCTTCCGTACAGGGCATGGAGCAGACCATCGAGATTGCCGGGCGGGATTTTCAGGGACTTTGTTTTACAAATCTGGTGGATTTTGATGCTTTGTGGGGACACAGGCGAAATCCAGTGGGATATGGAGAAGAATTGGAGCGTTTTGATGAAAAGCTGGGAGAATTGTTGCCGGTATTGCGTCAGGATGATCTGGTGATTTTGACAGCAGATCACGGCAATGATCCTACCTATACCGGTACGGATCATACCAGAGAAAAGGTGCCGTTTATTGCCTATTCACCATCCATGGATGGTGGAGCGGAATTGCCAGAGGAGGATAGCTTTGCCGTGATTGGGGCAACGGTGGCTGATAATTTTGAGGTGACGATGCCAGAAGGAACGATTGGGGAGTCCTTGTTAGAGAAATTATAAGTGAAATGAGCCGGTGCGATAAGGGGAGAGATTCTATGACAGTTTATGATTTTGAAATGCAGGATTTGTAGTAGTTAAGGAGGCTATATGATCGTAGAAATAGAGTATTATCAAGGGGATGTGCTGTTATATGGCAAGCATATTTCTTTGAAAGAATTTATCAGGCAGATGAAAAGCATAGAGGCTGAATATGATCGACAAGAAGATAATTTTATAGCATTATTGTGCCGCCGATATCATTGGGAGATATGTATGGAAGACCTAAGACCGCAATATGTTTATGACCGGGATATCGGGGAGGCATATGTAGTAAAAGCGTAAGAGATTAAAGTAAAATTAATATATTTAATGATTCAAAGGAAAAGGGAGCATTCCTGTTAGGGAACAAATGATAGGTTTGCAAAAAAGAGTACCAGCCATAGAATAAAGTTATGAACCTGCAAGTTATGCAACGGAATTCATGAGGTACCCTCATATGTATTGTAAACAGAATTATATAAGGGATTCAAAATCTTGCAGAGAAGAAAATACTATATCAATTATTTTTTATATTTCTATATATTTCAATATATCCATATAAATAATTCTTAATAAAAATAAAATAACAATTCAA
>CAMWKN010000343.1 GCA_947174825.1 uncultured Clostridium sp. | reverse complement strand
GTATGAAGGTTCCTGTTTCCATGACAGTGACGATTCTGAAAAAGAGTCTACCCATTTTTTTCAATGAATTTCTGTGGGCAGGTGGTATGGCGGTTATGACTCAGTGTTATTCCATTCGGGGATTGACAGTGGTGGCAGGTTTAACCATTTCTAATGCCCTTTGTAACATGCTTAATGTGGTGTTCATTGCCATGGGAAATGCGGTGGGGATTTTGTCAGGACAGATGTTAGGAGCTTCGGAATATGAGAAGGCAAAGGAGGATTCTGTACGCTTGATGTGGTTTACCGGTGGAATGAGTCTGTTGTTAACTATCATTTTGATTGCAGTTTCCGGAGTCTTTCCATTATTGTATGATACCACAGCTAAGGTGCGTCATTATGGTACGGTGTTTATCGTGATTACAGCAATTTTCTTTCCATTGCAGGGATTTCTGAATGCTTTGTATTTCACACTACGTTCTGGTGGCAAAACAGTTATAACTTTTTTGTTTGATAGTATGTATACCTGGGTAATTTCCGTGCCGGCTGCCTACTTGTTATGCAGACACAGTATTTTGCCGATTGTGGTAATTTTTACCTTGGTGCAGTCTTTGGATTTTATCAAAGTGATCGTAGGTTATGTACTGATTAAAAAAGGTGTATGGATGAACAATCTGGTGGCATGAGATATTACAAAGTTTCATTAATATTGCATACGTTGAGTCTATGTGTTATTCTTATAAAATCACATATACTATTTTGTGTCACTTACGATATTCTACAATTGTAGACTGTTTTGAAATGGAGGAAATATATATGCAAAAGAGTAATAAGATAGCAATACGGATGTTGTTGGTCATGGGGCTGGCAATAATACTGGGATCTGGAGTATCAACTGTGTCCATGGCGAAGACCACTGTTTTAAAGACCACTGTTTTAAAGACGGATGTATCTACTGCGTCAGCGGGATGTACCTTAGTGGGGGTCGAAGGTAGCTACAAGACAGATGCTGCCGCTGCTTTGAAGAGAATCAATGAGATTCGTCAGGAGGCATGCAAGGAAGGAGTTCCCAATCCTTCGGATCCTTTAAAAGCACTGCAGGGAAGCGACTACGTTCCTTTGAAATGGTCTGCGGATCTGGAGCAGATTGCACGGATTCGTGCGGCAGAAGCCATTGTCGTAACCGGACATACCAGACCAAACGGCAAAAGCTGTTTTAGCTTGAAGTCTACGAATGGAGTCAGCAGTTCCGGGGAAGTATTGGCTTGGAATTCCTCATCCTCTATGGTAACTGCAGTTAACCAGTGGTACAGTGAAAAAGATGACTGGGTAAATGGTAATGACAATGCAGTTACGGGGCATTATACAGCTATGATTGATCCATCCAATGCGTCAGTGGGCTTGGGTTTGTTTACATGTGGACTCTATTCTAGTGCAACCTGTGGTAGATTCAGCAGAGCCAGTCAGAAGGATACGACGCAGATGGCTGCTGTTTCCGCCTGTATACAGACTATAGAGGTTCAGCGGATTTATCTTTCTAATGAGGCCAGTATTGAATGGTCAGCGTGGATAAGGATGCTGAAATGTGACCATCTGGGCGTAGGGGTCAGCAGGGAATGTTTCCTGATGCGGACATTGACCAGTGGGGCACAGGAAAGCAAGGTATGTGTCGTGGAACCGATTACCTGGACTTCTTCTAATTCTAAAGTGGCTACCATCAATAATTCCGGTATCCTGAAAATTACCGGCATGGGAACGACCACGATCAAGGCTGTTTCCCAGAGTGGTATAGTGGGATCCAGAAGTATTACGGTAAAATCCAGACTGGCATCAGTGAAACTAAAGAAGATCCAAGCCGGCAAAAAAAAGCTTACCATTCGTTGGAAAGCGGCAAAAAATGCGAAGGTGAAAGGTTACCAGATTCAATATGCAACTAAGAAAAATTTCAAGTCTGGTGTGAAGAAGCTTACTGTAAAAGGAGCATCGAAGAAAACGAAAACCATCAAAAAATTAAAGTCCAAACGCAAGTATTATATTCGCATTCGTTCCTATGGAACGGAGAAGGGAAAAAGAGCGTATTCTGTCTGGTCAGAAGTTCGGTCGGCAAAAACTAAATAAATGTATATTGTTTTGCAGAGCAAACCAATACACATTGGAAAAGTGCAGTTGCATTTTTCAAAAATTGCGTACTAAACAAAAGCCATCAGCGGTAAGCTGATGCAGAAATGAGGAAAACATGAAGTCATACAGTGGAGGAAGCATTTTGCTGGCTACCTATTTTTTGATGCTGGCAGTATGCGTAGGATTAAATATTAAGGGAGGGGCTAGCCCGGATGTTGTGAATATTGCTGTGAATGCAGCCATGTTTGTCATTGTGGGATTTATTATTTTGTGGTCCAATATGCAGTGTCTCAGCCCGGTGGGCAAAATGACCACCAGCTTGTATTATACCATACGGCGGATGGAATTTGATTTTAACAAATCGGGGGCATATCTGTGGGAAGATTACCGGGATGAATTGGATTTATTTCGCAATAAGATTCTGAATCAGCGTTTTAATGAATACCGTGTAGAGAGAAAACGTTTGAATTTATTGTCAGAACATGGTGTAACCTGTGAGATTGAAGATTATATTAATGAATATCTGATTGATATGCAGATCAGGAAAGGTCTGGTGGGGATTATCCCTGGTGTTATGACCGGTCTGGGTATCCTGGGAACTTTTGTTGGTCTTGCCTTTGGTCTGCAAAATTTTGACACAACAAGCGCAGAAACCATTACAAACAGCATTGCACCATTGATGGATGGTATCAAGATCGCTTTTCATACCTCCATTTATGGTATGGTGTTTTCTCTGGTCTATAATTTCGTGTACAAGAAGAATTTAGAGGATGCCTATCGTGCAGTGGATCGTTTCCTGGAAAGTTATCACAAATATGTGTTACCAAAAACGGACAATGATGATCTGGGAGTTATGCTGGCAGTACAGGAAAAGCAGTTGAAACAGATGGAGAGAATGTTTGATTCCTTTGGAGATCAGTTGGCAGTTAAGATCGTGGAGGCTATGAATTCTCCTTACTTAAGACATGATACCACATCAGATCAATAGAAACTATTGTTGGAAATGAGGGATACTATGAACAGAAGGCAGAGACGGGAGGAAGAAGAGACCAGTTACTGGCTGTCGTACTCAGATATGATGGCGGCGCTATTGCTGATTTTTATCTTGATTATCTCCTTTACCATATTACAGTCTCAGGTGCAGTATGAGCAAAAGGAGTCTGAATTAGAGGCGGAACAGCAGTTAGTTCAGGAACAGCAGGAACAGTTGGATGAACAGCAGGAGCAGCTGGATAAATTATTGGGAATTCGCACGGAGCTGATTGAGGCTCTTAAAAAGGAATTTGACGGTTCTGACCTGAATATCGGCGTGGATGAAAAGACAGGATCCATTGCTCTGGATTCCAGCGTTTTGTTTGATTCCGGGCAATTTACGCTCAAGGCATCCGGAGAGGATTTTTTGAAAAAATTTATTCCTAAATATATCAGCGTTTTATCAAATAAGGAATTTAAGGACTACATTTCGGAGATTATAATAGAAGGTCATACC
>CAMWKN010000342.1 GCA_947174825.1 uncultured Clostridium sp. | reverse complement strand
ATAAATACTGGTCTATATTGTATCATTTCCCCTATTGTATGTCAACAAAACAATAGGGGAAATTCTCAGGGTTTTCTGGCAGTTTTTTTAAGGATTTCTTTTCACAAAAAATATACAAATGCAATCGAAATAGTTTTCGCTTGTATTTCGACAGTTTTTTTAATATACTGTATATAGTATTAATTATGGGGAGGATTTGATCTTGTTAAACGATGGATCCAAAGTAATTGCAATCTGTTCTGCCGACAACTGTGCAGAATATAATACACGTTTTTTAAGGGCACTACATCTGGAGGCTGGAAACTTTCCTTTCAAAGTGTTGTTTTTTGCCTGCTTCAGTTCCCTTTACCAGAATGAAAAACATGATCAGGGAGAAAGTAAAATTTTTCAGTTAATGAACCACGATTTACTGGATGGCATTATTATGCTGTCAGAAACCATCAAAAACGATGATATCCGCATGCAAATTGCTAATCGGGCAAAGGAAAAGAACATCCCTGTAGTTGCCATTGAGCATCCCATTGATGGCTGCTACAATATCATTTATGAGTATAATCATACCATTTCTTCTTTGATTGAACATCTGATTGTGGATCATCACTATACCAGAATTAATTTCCTTGCTGGTCTGAAAGGCAATAGCTTTTCTGAAGAACGGCTTCAGATTTATCGTGATGTTTTGACAAAACATCAGATTCCCATTGAGGAGGAACGAATTGGCTATGGAGAGTTCTGGGCAGCTCCCACCAAAGCGGTGCTGGATCATTTTATGCAAAGTGATCTGCCTTTTCCAGAGGCAATTGTATGCTCCAATGACATTATGGCAATTACCACCATTCATTATCTAATGGACGCCGGCTACCGCATTCCGGAGGATGTGGCAGTTACCGGCTTCGATGGCATTGAGGAAGCATTGGATCATGTTCCTCCCATTACTACTGTACAGTATGACCAGGAACAAACCGCACATCACGCATACCAGATGTTAGAGGATATCTTTCAGGGAAAAACACCACCGCAGACATCTTATATTAGTTCTAAAATTGTTTATGGCACTACCTGCGGTTGTCAGAAAAACACCCGGAATTATAACGTACTGACCAGACATTTATATGACCGACTGGATTCCCAACACCAGTTTAACGAAATCCAAATAGCCATGGCAGCGGATTTGACGGATAATGACAATTTTCAGGGAATTTTTACTAATCTGATGCGCTATGGCGACACCTTTGGAGCTACGAAATACTGGTTGTGTATTGTGGATGATTTTCTGGACGAATCCGAGGAACTGGCTGATATCATTTTTGACGATAACAGCGCAAAACGAGGCAGCTATACCAGCCATATGGATTTAATGCTGTCCTGTATTTATGGACAATGGCAGGATACGTCCCATTTCCAAACTACAGATCTGCTTCCGGATCTGGAAGAAAAGTTAGCTGGCAATGACTGTCTAATGTTTCTACCACTGCATGTGTTGGAACAGACCATTGGCTATGTGGCTTTGACCTATAATCCGGACACCGTCAATATGAGTTTTCTCTACCAATTGCTAATGAATATCAGCAATGCACTGGAAAGCACAAAAATCCGCCAGCGGCAACAGAATATGATTACCTCTCTGGCAAACAAATACATCCATGATCCTATGACCGGTCTTTATAACCGTCGTGGATTCTACCAGAAGGCACAACCTCTGTTTGATACTTGTGTGCAGCAGAAACAAATGATTTTAGTGGCATCGGTGGATCTAAATGGCTTAAAATACATTAATGACACCTATGGTCATGCAGATGGGGATATTGCTATTTCCACCGTTGGTGACACATTATCCCGGATCACAGCAGAGAATCTTACCTGCGCCCGCTTTGGCGGTGATGAATTTGTTGCTGCCTGCACCATCGAAAACGCAGAGGATACTACATATATCCGCACACAGATTCTGGATTATCTGAACTACTATAACCATCGTTCTGAAAAACCTTATGAAGTCAGCGCCAGCATTGGCATTGTGGCTGTGATACCAGACTCGGATATCACGCTGGACGAATTGATTAAATATGCAGACGAAAAAATGTACGAAGAAAAAGCCATTCATCATCTCAGACGGAAAGACTCATAGGAAGATTTATGAATATTGTATTATATCATTGGAAAGCCTATCAATATCAGCAGATTCTGGAACAGTTACGCCTGTCCGGACATCAGGTTACAGAATACCTTATGCCCATACAAAATCCGGAATTGGATCCGGAATATACGGATACTTTATGCTGTTACCTGACACAACATCACTGTGACTGCCTCTTTTCCATTAACTATTTTCCGGTACTGTCTGAGGCATGCCTACAGGCTGGCATTCCTTATATCTGCTGGACCTGTGACAGTCCTCTCATCGCTATGTACCACAGCTCTGTCCTAAATCCCTGCAACTATATCTTCGTTTTTGACCGGACAGATTATTTGCATTTTCAATCTCTGGGAGTACCACATTTGTTCTATCTTCCTCTGGGGACAGGGATACCTTTATCGCAGGATCCGCTCCCACCATCTCCTACCGCCAAATACGCTGTCTCTTTCATCGGCAGCCTATATGAAAAAAATAGCTATGACCAGATTGCAGACAAACTTCCTCCCTATCTGAAGGGATATCTGGACTGCGCATTAGAGGCGCAGCTACAAATTACCGGTGGCAATTTATTATATCGGCTACTGACACCAGAGATTTGTGAAGAACTGGATCAAATCAGCGACTATCAGAAATCACTGGATTCTTTCAGCGATCTGCAGCTTTTATTTGCCAATACGGTACTGGGATTTAAGGCGGCATCCTTGAACCGCATTCGCTCCCTGAATGCACTTGCAGGCGCATTATTGCCCTATCGGGGCAAAGAATTTGATACTGGAGATGGCGTCCATCTCTTTACGAATAGCGAATGGAACTCTGAGGAATGGGAGGATCTGCTGCCACTGGTGCAAACCCATGCTGCGGTGGACTATATGACAGAAATGCCGGATGTCATCCGCAAAAGCCGGATCAATCTCCATTTTACCATCCCTAATATTCGCAGCGGATTACCTTTGCGGATATGGGACATCATGGGCAGTGGCGGCTTCCTGCTCAGCAATGAACAGGCGGAGATCGCAGATTTACTGGATCCCGGTGTGGATCTGGAAATTTTTACCTCCACAGAGGAACTAATCGAAAAATGCCAGTTTTATCTCAAACGGGAAGACCTGCGAAAACAAATTGCCAGACATGGCTATCTGACGGTGCAGCAAAATTACACCGGCAAACAACAGCTGGAGAAGCTATTACAGACCGTAATGGCAGAGATTCTGTAACAGGCTGGCACAAACAAAAAAATTTAGACAAGCTTAACTGCAGCAAGTAAAATATGTCATACAAAAGATCTGCAAATTTTTAGATAGAAAGGCGGAATCATTATATGACAACCAACATTGATAAAACACAGGATAAGCAGGAATATCAGGAGCGTTTTCTTCTGGCAGCGGAAAGAATCCGGGAAATTCCCATAAAAAATGCAGCACCGTCCTTTGCTGCTGATTACTTTTGTCAGACTGCCTCTTTTC
>CAMWKN010000341.1 GCA_947174825.1 uncultured Clostridium sp. | reverse complement strand
AGCCAACATATCAAACATTAATACAAATTTAGATAACGGTGTAAAAAATCCAAAATTTGCAGTTGGTCCCACCAGATCCAATCCAGGACCAATGTTATTAATGGTTGTAGTAACCGCTGTAAAATTTGTAATCAGATCGTGGTCTTCCAGGGACACCAGAAAGAGAGAAGCGGAAAAGAGCAGGACAAAGGTGACCAGATATACATTGGTTGCCCGGACTACTTCATGCTCTACCGGTTTATGTTCAAAATTAATCTTTTTTACAATTTTTGGGTGAATATAGGAAGTCAATTCCTTGCCCAAACTTTTAACCAGGATGACGATACGGGATACCTTAATGCCGCCGCCAGTACTTCCGGCACAGGCGCCAATGAACATCAGCATAACCAGAATGGTACGCGAGGTTTCGGACCAAGTGTTAAAATCAGTGGTAGCATAACCGGTGGAAGAGATGATAGAAGCAACTTGAAAGCAGGCATGCCGCAGGGCGTCACTGGCATTCATTGCTGTTTGCACCAGATGGGTAAAAATAATCAGGGAAGCACAAGTAATGATTAAGAAGTAATAACGCACTTCTTCAATATGAAACGCCTTTTTCCAATCACGATACATGATATAATAGTAGGCATTAAAATTAACACCGAATAAAATCATAAATATTGTGACAACCCATTGAATATATGCGGAATACCCACCAATACTATCATTTTTTATACCGAATCCACCAGTTCCGGCTGTACCAAAAGCGGTACATATCGTATCAAAGAGAGGCATTCCACCAGCAAGTAGTAAAAACAATTCCAGTATGGTCATGCCCAAATAGATTAAATAGAGAATCCGGGCAGTGGTTTTTAATTTAGGTTTTAATTTGCTGACGGATGGTCCCGGGCTTTCTGCCCGCATCAGATTCATATGGGAACCGCCGCTCAATGGAATAATCATCAATAAAAAGACCAATACGCCCATTCCGCCAACCCAGTGTGTGAAGCTGCGCCATATCAAATGACAATGATCCAATTCTTCCACGTCACTGAGGATGGTGGCACCGGTGGTTGTAAAACCAGAGATGGTCTCAAACAAGGCATCTATATAGGAGGGAATGGCACCACTGAGATAGAAAGGCAATGAGCCAAAGAGACTTAATACGATCCAACTCAGTGCAGTGGCAACACATCCCTCTTTGAGATAAAATACAAAATCTGTTGGTTTATGCCAGGAAAGAATAGTGCCGATTACAGCACAAAACATAGCAATCAACAGATACCAAAAACCTGCTTTTTCCTGGTAAATAATAGCGATCAGAATAGGCAGCAACAATAAAAGTGCCTCGATTTTTAGAATATATCCTAATATATACCGTATGACAGATTTATTCATTCTTGATTTCCAATCCTTTCTCCTAAAGCAGGATATCCTGCAAATCTCCAAAGCCCGAATGGGTTGTAACAATAACGACAGTGTCATTGACCTCAATGGTATCGGTACCAGTAGGAATAATCAGTTTGCCATTTCGCGTAATAGCCGCCACCAACAGATTTTTCTTGAGCTGCAGATCCATCAAAGGAATACCGGTAACAGCAGAAGTTTCCTGTACTCGGAATTCAATGGCTTCCACCCGGGAATCAAACATGTGGTACAGGGTTTCTATATTGCTGCCGATAGATGCATGTTTCGCTCTGACATATGCAATGATAGCTTCAGAGGTAATATATTTTGGATAAACTACACTTCCCAGATCCAATTGGTTAACAATTCCCTTAAAATTAAAACGATTAATTTTTGTAATTACTTTTGTCTTGGATACCTGCTGTGCATGCAGAGTCAGCATAATATTTTCTTCATCAATACCGGTTAGCGGAACAAAAGATTGCACATATTCAATGCCTTCTTCTTTGAGCAGGTCTACATCGGTGCCATCGCCATTAATGATGATAGCTTCCGGAAGCAGAATGCTTAATTCTTCACAGCGCACGCGGTTTTGTTCAATGATTTTCACATCTGTACCAATATCCAGCAGTCTTTTTGCAAGATAATAAGCTGTTTTGCCACCGCCTACAATCATGGTGTTCTTTGCCTGATTAGTCCGCAAGCCGATTTTTTTCAGGAAAATTCTGGCATCGGTATGGGAGGAAATGAAAGAGACCCGGTCGCCAGCTGCAAATTGAAAATCACCGGATGGGATAATTACGTCGGTGTCCCGTTCTACGGCACAGATCAAAATATTCTGGGATAGTCCGGAACGTCCCAGGGAAGCGATGTCCTGCCCTACCAGTACATTATCCTCCGGAAGTTTAACCTGTATGTTTTCTGCCTGTCCATGGGCAAAAGAGTGTACTTCCAGTGCCAATGGAAGGGAAAGGAACCTGGCAGCTTCCAGTGCTGCACTGAGATCTGGGTTAATAATCATTGCCAGTCCCAGTTTTTCACGGAGATAGGCGATTTCATCACTGTAGTCAGGGTTGCGTACGCGGGCAATGGCAGCGCAATGTCCCACTCGTTTCGCAACAGTACAACACAGTAGATTTAATTCATCAGAATCAGTTACAGCAATAATCAGATCAGCTGATTCGATTCCAGCTTCCATCTGTACGCTGTAGCTGGCGCCAGTACCGGCGATTCCCATCACATCATATAGGTTAGCCAGATTCTGGAGCTTGGCAGGATCTTGATCAATTAATGTGATATCATGTCCCTCTTTGGTCAACTGTTCTGTCAAAGTAGAGCCTACTTTACCACAGCCAACAATAATAATGTTCAATCCCGATTTCACGGATGGTCTTATTTTCATAGTAACCTCATTTCTGCAAGATAATACATCATAAACGAATCAAAGGTTTGATTTATGATGCGCAAAATAATAACTTACGGAATGTGCTTGGATGATACAAATTACTTGTACATCCTTTCGATCCGTATAAAATTCCAATACATTATCATAACACGTTTTAGGGGGAAATGCAAAAATTGCTCACTTGAATTTGACAATCCGGGCAATCCATGTCATCATGTACAGGATTGTTTGTTTGGAAGTAGGTGAAATATAAAAATGATACAGGCAAAAGAAATTGCATATGAATATTTCAGGCGGGATGCCGAGGGAAATGTGATTGAGGTGAAACGTGCTTTAGATGGTGTGGATTTACAGGTCAAGCCGGGTTCCTTTGTGGCAGTATTGGGAGCCAATGGTTCTGGCAAGTCTACCTTTGCCAGACATCTCAATGCATTGCTGACTCCGGCAGAAGGAACTCTGTATGTGGATGGGAAAGATACTTCTGATCCAGAGCAGACCATGGCAGTTCGTGAGACAGCTGGCATGGTGTTCCAAAATCCGGACAATCATATTTTTGCCGGGATGGTGGAGGAAGATGTGGGATTTGGACCGGAAAATATTGGATTACCCACAGAGGAGATTTGGCAAAGGGTGGAAGACAGCCTAAAAAAAGTAGGAATGTATGCCTATCGGGAATCTTCCCCAAATCATTTGTCTGGTGGGCAGAAGCAGAGAGTGGCTATTGCCGGAATTATTGCTATGAAACCAAAGTGTATTATTTTGGATGAACCTAGTGCGTGACGGTTAAACACTGCTGCAGATGCGGACG
>CAMWKN010000340.1 GCA_947174825.1 uncultured Clostridium sp. | reverse complement strand
ATATTGATATGGCGGAATAGCTCAGTTGGCGAGAGCACATGGTTCATACCCATGGTGTCAGGGGTTCAAATCCCTTTTCCGCTATTACTTAAGCCTTAGGAAGTTCCTAAGGTTTTTTGCTTATAAAAAATAGTTGTAAAGGAGAGAGAATATGCGGGTTGGAATGGGTTATGATGTTCATAAATTAGTGCCGGATAGGTTATTGATTTTAGGTGGAGTTACGATTCCTTATGAAAAGGGCTTACTGGGACATTCCGATGCAGATGTGTTATTACACGCAATTATGGATGCTTTGTTGGGGGCAGCAGCAATGGGAGATATTGGAAAGCATTTTCCAGACACAGATCCTGCCTATGCGGGAGCTTCCAGTCTTAAATTATTGGAGCAGGTAGGAAAGCTGTTAGAAGATGCCTGCTATATGATTGATAATATTGATGCAACTATTATTGCGCAGCAACCTAAAATGCGTGACTACATTGATACCATGCGGCAAAATATAGCGGATACATTAAAAATTGAAATTGATCAGATTAATGTCAAAGCGACCACAGAAGAGGGCTTGGGCTTTACCGGTCAGGGAGAGGGTATTTCTGCCCAGGCAATATGTATGTTATCCTCTATGTATGATCATGTGGGGAATGTACAGGGATCTGACTGTGCATCCTGTGGGGGCTGTGTCGGCAGGGAATGAAATGCATTTAGCCGTCTTGGTAATATCATATACAGGGGATTACAGTTTAATCCCCTGTAACAGTTTCGCAAAGGGGCTTTCATCATGGGAAGCATCTTCACTATCTGCCTGATATTCTTTGGGAATATCATATTCTTCTTTGGTTTCTGTTTCTGGGGCATCTTCCATCAATGCTTTGATACTCAGTGATATCCGGTCGCCTTCCAGTTTCAGAATCTTTGCACGAACCGTTTCCCCTAATTTGAGTACTTCTTTCGGTGATTTGATAAATTTATTGGTAATTTGTGAAATATGGCATAATCCGGTTAAGTCTCCACCGATATTGATAAATACACCATAGGATTCCATCCGTTCCACGGTACCAGAAACGATTTCACCGGGAGCTAAGCGGCTGATTTTTTCGCCTTTTTCAATCCGTGCCTGTTCTTGTGCCGGAATTTTGGCAGATAATACCAGACGCTTCTCAGAAGCATCCGCGGTAATAATGACGGTATCTACAGTCATGCCCACGTAGCTTTCCGTATCGTCCACATAATCCAGCGCCAATTGGGAAGCCGGAATAAATGCACGGATTCCATTCAGATATCCGGTAACACCGGCACGATTGGCTTCCGTAATTTTAACAGGGAAGTGCTTGGCGGCATTCATGTCTTCCTGAAATTCGGACCAGACTGTCAGATTGTGCGCCTGCTTCCAGGAAAGTAGAACAGAGCCGCTGGTATCTTCTGGATCAATGACCATCGCCTGGATCGTATCACCAATATTGACATCATTTTTAATAGAAAATGCAGGATCGTCGCTACATTCCTCTAAAGGGATAATTCCTTCTGTATAGTAGTTGAGATCGACCGTAATTTCTGTCTCGGAGATACCGATTACGGTGGTGTCGATAAGATCCCCTTCGTGGAGAATGGTAAAAGATTGTTCTAATTCGGATTCAAAGTCTTTCATGGTCTGTTTGTTTTCCATGGATCAGCCCTCCCTAGTCGTTTTGCCATAATCATATCATTGAAGGGGGAGGATGTCAAAAGTCCATCTAAGAAGAATATACATATAAGCGGGTGCAGTGTGTTAAAAATTTCTTTGAAAGAATGATCTCATTGGACAGTAATGACACAGGTAGCGGTAATACCATCCAATTTTGCTTTAATAGTGGCAGTGCCTGTTTTGACAGCGGTAACAATACCATCCTGATCAACAAAGGCAACGGAACTTTTGCTGCTGCTCCAAACGGGTTCCAAACCGGAAGATACTTTTGCCTTGATCCGTTGTGTTTCTCCTGCATGTAAGGTGTAATTTTTGGCAGAGAGTGTAATCACAGGTTTTTTAACTTTGACTTTACATTGAACTTCGGTCTGGTCTGCTTTTACGGTAATGATGGCATTGCCGGGTTTCATGGCAGTAATTTTTCCGTTTTCGCTCACTGTTGCAACACTTTTTTTGTTGGACTTGAAGGTAGGAGTGGTACCATTGGAGGTTTTGGCAGTAAGTTTGAAGGTAGCACCGTGTTCCATAGAAATGGATTTTTTATTTAAGGAAATGGTGGTTTTGGATACCGTAAGTTTACAGTAAGCAATGCTTTTGCCGGATTTTACGGAAATCCTACAGCTGCCTGCTTTTTTGGCTGTAATAAGACCGCTGCTGTCTACCGAGGCAATGGAACGTTTCGAACTGGAAAAACTTGGGATAGATAGGTTAGAAGTGACAGCATGAAGACGGAACTCCTGTCCGATTTTCATAGTACGGGAATAAGCGGATAAGATAATCAAAGGGGTTTTGGAAGCTGCTGATGCCGACGATGTAGAGACAATGCCGGAAAAAAGCAGAGATAGAGTCAGGCAGATGGCAAGCAATGGGTGGAGTTTGCTTAATTGTCCTGTGGGTGTGTCATGGGATGAGAGAGAAGAATGCCTTGACTTTCCAAGTGATACTCCAGATTTGATTCTGTTTGTTGATGGGTGATTGTTGTGTTGAGAATAGTATTCATTTTGCATAGTGATCCCTCCTGATCTGATAAAATCATAGTGATGGGAAGAAGGGAGAGAATCTTTAACTGTTATTATAATAACACAAGAAATGAATCTTGTCAACACATATGAATGATAAAAGTTTATTATTTTTCTTTTTTTGATGTATGTTATATCCTTTTCGCAGAGTTTTAGATATGTAATGGATCGTAATGGTGTTGTGTCGATCTATCTTGTTCACAAACTGGTATTTTTATGCTATGATAGAATGCGGTTATGAAACAGAGTATGTAAGAGCATGTAGCTACGAGAGGAGGACTACAAGATGGACAGAATTACAATGACGACACCGTTAGTAGAAATGGATGGAGACGAAATGACGCGCATCCTTTGGCAGATGATTAAGGATGAGCTATTATTACCTTTTGTGGATCTCAAGACAGAGTATTATGATTTGGGTCTGGAATATCGTAATGAGACCAACGATCAGGTTACCATTGATTCTGCAGAGGCAACGAAAAAGTACGGAGTGGCTGTGAAATGTGCCACGATTACACCGAATGCAGCACGTATGACAGAGTATAATCTAAAGGAAATGTGGAAATCACCGAATGGTACCATTCGTGCGGCGCTGGATGGTACTGTATTTCGTGCACCGATCCAGGTCAAAGGCATTGATCCATGTGTCAAAAACTGGGAAAAGCCAATTACCTTGGCACGTCATGCCTATGGTGATGTATATAAAAATACAGAAATAAAAGTACCAGGTGCTGGCAAGGCAGAGTTAGTATTTACTGGGGAGGACGGACAGGAGATCCGCCAGACGATTCAGGAATTTTCTGGTCCAGGTGTGATTCAGGGAATTCATAATACAGATAAGTCCATCAGTAGTTTTGCCAGAGCTTGCTTTAGTTATGCACTGGATACCAAGCAGGATCTGTGGTTTGC
>CAMWKN010000339.1 GCA_947174825.1 uncultured Clostridium sp. | reverse complement strand
ACTATTTACCATCGGCATGGCTGCTCTGGCGGGATGTGCTTCACAGTCAGAAGATCCGGGAGCTCCTCCGGCAGATGTGATCGATCAAAACGGTGCAGAAGGAACATCTGCGAATAGCAGCGCGGACGAAAACTCCCCAAACGAAAATAATGCGTCTGTCGCCGAGGGAGATGTTTTGGAAAATGCGGTATCGGTTCAAATTGGCAAAGAAGGAAAGAAGGATTGGGCGGTTAATATGTATAACAACGATGCCGCTATAACAATGTTAGACTATTTATCTGATTCTGAATTGCTGTTTCCTACCTATACTTATGAGGAAGAAGAGGGCTTTGTAGCACAAAATGTAAGAGGAACTTATACCAGGGATGATGAAACAAACATTACTGATGTAAAAGCCGGTGAGTTGTATCTGTTCAGCGGTGGGCAGCTTCGTTTTTACTTCAAGGATATGACGGGAGCAAATATTACGGCAACTCCTGTGGGGTATTATGCAGATACAGAAGGATTGACTGAGGCAGTACAGGATGCGTACGAGTCAAATAAGGGAGATACATGGGGAGTGGAGGTGTATTTCCTGATTAAGAAAAATAGTAAGTAACTGTAACCGGTATTGTTTTGAAAATAGTTAAATCATATAATAAAATAGAATTTAAGGGAGGAATAACAACATGAAAAAACTGGGTTTTGGATTAATGCGTATGCCGGTACTTGACAAGACAAATGCAGCAGATGTAGATATCGAGCAGGTTAAGAAAATGGTGGATATCTTCATCGAAAAAGGTTTTACTTATTTTGACACCGCTCTGATGTACAATGGATTTGCCAGTGAGAGTGTAGCGAAAACAGCATTGGTGGACCGCTACCCCAGAGACAGCTTTACCCTTGCCACGAAGCTCCATGCAGGTTTTTTTGATTCCATGGAGGATCGGGATAAGGTTTTTAACTCACAGCTTGAAAAGACCGGTGCAGGATATTTTGACTATTATCTGCTCCATGGTATTGAAAGTGCTATGCTGCAAAAGTACGAGCAGTTTGACTGCTTTCACTGGCTGCTGGAAAAGAAGGCACAAGGTTTGGTCAAGCACGCCGGATTTTCCTATCACGATTCTGCTGAGCTCTTGGATGATATTCTCACGAAACATCCGGAGATGGAATTTGTTCAGTTGCAGATTAACTATTTGGACTGGGAGAGTGAGTGGGTACAGGCACGTGCTTGTTATGAAGTAGCTGTGAAGCATAACAAGCCTGTTATTGTCATGGAGCCTGTTAAGGGTGGTACATTGGCACGCATCCCAGAAGAAGCAGAAACGTTGTTTAAGGATTACGAGCCGGGTATGTCTGTGCCAAGCTGGGCGATTCGTTTTGCAGCATCCCTGCCTAATGTGATGGTGGTGCTCTCCGGAATGTCCAGTGTGGAGCAGATGGAGGATAACTTAAGTTACATGGATGATTTTAAGCCTCTCACCGACAAAGAGAAAGATTTATGTTTTAAGGTCGCAGACATCATTAATAAGCAGATTACGGTACCTTGTACCGGCTGTTCTTATTGCACGGAGGGTTGTCCGGAAAAGATTGCTATTCCACAGTATTTTTCCCTCTACAATGAGGATATGCGGGAGCATTTAGAAGAAAAAGGCTGGACAGTCAACTTCACGAATTATGAGATTCTCGCAAACAAATTTGGCAAGGCAAAGGACTGTATTGAATGTGGTCAGTGCGAAAGCGTGTGTCCACAGCATTTGTCCATTATTAAAACACTCAAAGAGGTTTCCGCGCATTATGATCATTGATTATAATGGGAGTATTGATTGTATCTATAAATAGAACCAGAATTGGGACGGTAGGAATTTTTCTGGCAAGCGGTCTGGGGATTCTATCTCCATTGTGTATGTATGTAAATGAAAGCGAGGTAGTGTAGCCGTGAAATTGGCATGGAAAGAACTGGTTTATGGCAAAAAGAAGTATATACTGATTGAAGTTCTTATTGTCCTGCTCATGTTTATGGTTCTGTTTTTGTCTGGTCTTGCGGAAGGTTTAGGCAGGGCGGTCATTTCCGGCATTGACAATATGGATGCAGACTATTTTCTGCTCAGTGACTCCGCTGAGAACCTGATTACAACTTCTGATTTGGATATCGGCGTTTATGAACAATTGGAATCACAGACGGATGCAGAGCTTGCCGTGTTGGATATACAGCGGATGTATCTGACAAGGCAGGACGATTCTGAAAAATTGAACATCACTTATTTTGCGATGGAAGCCGGGAGTTTTTTGGAACCCCCTGTGACGGAAGGAGTCCGGCTTGCCGATTCAGATGCGGAGAATCCAATTCTGCTGGATGATGATTTTGCCCTGGAAGGGATAAAAATTGGAGATATTGTGATGGATTCCTCCACAGAACTTAAGTTTACAGTGGCGGGATTCGTTGAAGACCAGATGTATGGGCATACCTCTATTGGCTTTATCACGACAGATACTTATACAAAATTGCGTACTTTATTAAACCCTCTGTATGAAAAGACATACCATGCCATCGTGCTTAGAGGCAGCGATGTAGAAAATATTAATCTGGATGGGACAGCTCTTGTCGCTAAAGCGGATATTATTGAAAATATTCCTTCCTATAAAGCAGAACACATGACAATCACAATGATTGTATGGGTGTTAGTGGTAGTGTCCGCTGCCATTATCGGAGTGTTCTATTATATTCTTACACTTCAGAAACGCAAACAGTTTGGTATAATGAAAGCTGTCGGGATGGGGATGGGACGTCTTGCCGGGATTGTGGCAAGCCAGGTTTGCATCATTGCAGTATGCGGCGCTGTGATTGCTAATCTTCTGACCTTTGCGATGGCTGCGGCTCTACCGGAAACAATGCCATTCTATTTAAAAAGCAGGAGTGCGTGTTTGGTTACAATAGCATTTATTTTGATTTCTATTGTAAGCAGCCTGATTTCCATATGGAACATATCCCATGTTGACCCAATGAAGGTGATAGGAGGTACGGACGAATGAGCGGCTATTTATTGCAGATGGAGCATATAACAAAATCGTACCAGGATGGTACAGATAAGAATGTTGTTTTGAACGATATATCTTTGAATGTGAAAGGTGGTGAGTTTATCGCCATTGTTGGACCATCAGGCTCAGGGAAAAGCACCTTCCTTACAGTTGCCGGGATGCTCCTGTCGCCGGATTCAGGAAATGTCCTGATTGCCGGTAAAAATGTGTCTGCCGCAAAAAAGCGGGAGTGGGCAAAGATACGGCAGAATCATATCGGATTTATTTTTCAGAACCACCAACTTCTGCCCTATTTGAAGGCAAAGGAACAGCTTACAGCGTTTCAGACTAAGGATAATCGGGGCAGGGTAAATATTGATGAGATGCTTTCAGAACTTGATCTAGAGAAATGCAAAAATCAATATCCTGCGAAAATGTCAGGCGGTGAAAAGCAGCGCGTAGCGATTGCAAGGGCTTTTGTAAATGATCCTGACATCATTCTTGCTGACGAGCCTACTGCAAGTCTTGATGGCGCACGAGGACATCAAGTGGTGGAGATGATACGGATGGAGGTAAAAAAGCATGATAAAGCTGCTGTAATGGTAACGCATGACGAGAGGGTG
>CAMWKN010000338.1 GCA_947174825.1 uncultured Clostridium sp. | reverse complement strand
GTCCTTCCTTGCGTAAAGCAACCAAATCACTGGCAAGTGGTACCAAAAAACTGGCATCCGGTTTGAAAAAACTGGTTAAGAGTACTGGTACCGTGGCAGATGGAATTAATCAGTTAGCAGAGGGATCAGGCGACTTGAAAGATGGTATGAAAGAGTTCGACAAAGAGGCAATTCAGAAACTGAATAATACCGTTGCGGATGTAACGGAAAGTGTGAACAATCTGACTGACCGCGTGAAAGCTGTGCATAAAGCAGCAGGGGAATACAAGAGTTATTCTGGTCTGGCAAAGGATATGGAAGGCAGTGTGAAATTTATCATGTCTACGGAAGAGATAAAGTAGTTGGCGAATTCGTATGATTTGTGATAGGATATCTGCAGGGGGATTGCAATATTCTCTTGTGGCGAAAGAGTTTCGCTTGCGAAACTCTTTCTTGCTATATAGGAAACGGGGAGTTTCCTATATAGTGGTTACCAATGTGATGGGCCGCCTGATCAAAGGAGGTATAAATTTGGGTAAAATAGAAGAGAAAAAGAGAATCAAGAAAGAGGCTTTACTATATTCCGCATTTGAATTATTTACGGAAAAGGGAATTCATAATACGTCGATCTCCGATATTGTGAAACGTGCCAAGATGGCGAAAGGTACTTTTTACTTATATTTCAAGGATAAATATGACATTAGGGACAGGCTGATTGCCGGGCAGGCAAGCATCCTGTTTGAAAAAGCAAGTGCAGAAATCAATAAACGGGAGTGGGATACTTTAGAGGAACGAATTGTTGCTTTGACGGATAATATTATAGATCAATTGCAGGAAAATCAGGTTCTTTTGAAATTTATTTCCAAGAATTTGAGCTGGGCTGTTTTTTCGAATATTCGTATTGCGGAGAAAGATAATCGAAATTGTATGGATATTTTTATGGATCTTCTGAAGCAATCCGGAAGGACATTTCGCAATGCAAATCTAATGGTCTTTATGATTGTAGAGTTAGTCAATGCAACTTGCTATAATGCGATATTGCTGGGACAGCCTGCTACCGTGGACGAGTTAAAACCAGAATTAAATACAGCGATCTGTAATATCATTCAGCAATTCGAACAAAAACAGTGAGCAGAATGGAGAAATGTATGGGACAGTGTATGACGGAGGCAGTGGATAAGCTGCTGGAAAGGGGAGAATTACCAGAAAAAGAACTGGTGGATCTATTGCGGTTCCGCAATTCGGAAACTACGGAATATTTAGTGGAAAGGGCAGCAGCAGTGGGGCAGCGCCATTATAAACAAAACATTCGGATTTGGGGAAGGATACCAATTACCAGTTACTGCAAAAATGACTGTCATTATTGTGGCTTGCGCCGCAGTAATCGTTTTGCACCCAGATTCCGTCTGGCTGAACCGGAAGTTTTGCAATATTGTAAGGAGGGATACAGCCATGGTATCCGTCATTTTTTGTTGGAGGGTGGTACGGATCTGTCTTATTCCGAGGATGACATTGCACATATTATTGGAGGGATTCGACGTAGGTTTCACGATGTGGAAATTATTTTGGCGTTGGGTGAACATACAGATGCAGCATATCGGCATTGGATGGCAGCCGGTGCCGGAACATATCTGATGCCTCAGGATTCGGTGGATGATCTGCAGTTCAAAAGGATTCATTCTGCAAATATGTCTTTGCTGCGGAGGAAGCAACATATGTGGTCTCTGCAGAACCTGGGATATCAGGTAGGGGCAGGGTTTCTGGTGGGAGTACCATACCAGAATATTGAGCAGGTGGCGCAGGAACTATTGTTTTTGAAACAGTTTGGTTCCCAGATCATAACCGTTGCTCCCTTTCTTCCGGCACAGCATACTCCGTTTGAGAGGGAGAGAAGCGGAAATGTCGGAATGGTACTGTATCTGATTTCGATTCTGCGTTTGATGATGCCGAAAGGATGGATTGTGGCAGATTTAAGTATGGAAGAGGCACAGGCAGATGGAAGAATTCAGGCGCTGTCAGCCGGAGCCAATGTTGTGGTGATGGATCTGACGGAGAAACAGATTCGTATGAAATATCAGGTATACAATGACAGACCAGGGAGAAGGGAAAAAGATGAGCATCTGCTGGTTTCTCAAATTCGTGCTGCAGGCTACCAAGTGAATAAAGAACTTTAATATCGCTGAAGGGTTACTGATACACTGGAAAGCCAAACATAAATAGAGGTAAGGACAGGGAACGCTATGAAAGTATTATTATGTGATCCAGATCTGGCATGGGCGGAACAGTTGTCAGAACAGTTAAATCAGCATGGAATTGTGGTTAAAACAGCTAGGGAAGCAGAGGAATTATGGTATGTGACGGAAGAAATACAGGGGGTACTGGTAAGCTCTCAGGAGCTGGAAAGTATGCTTTTATGGGGAGAGACAGCTATGGTGGACACCGTTTCAGAGGCATCCTATTTCTCTGCGATACACAGTTTATGCCAGCAGGTAAAAAAGGTAATACTGATTATGCCAGAACTGAATTATGGAGCGGAATACACTGGTCTACAGGCAGGCGCTGCAGAATGTATCCATAAGGGGCAGCCCATGGAGCTGGTGATACAGAGGATTCTTTTGGCGTTTCAGGAGGAGATTCACCGGCAGCAATTATGGTTTGGAGGGGTGCAGCTGGATCAGCAGGCGGGCAGATTGGTTTTCCAAGGAGATACTGTTAAGCTGACAGTAATGGAACAAAAGGTTTTGGAGATTCTTTTTATTTATGGAAGTGAACTGGCAGAAAAGTCAGAAATTTTGCTGCAAGTATGGGGGGAACAGACTGGTCAATGCGGGCAGCGTCTGGATACGATCATCCGAAAAATTCGTCAAAAGCTTAAAAAATTTCCAATAGGTATTTACACTCGTTATGGAAAGGGGTATTATTTAGAAAGTGACAACAGAAATGGACAGGTATCGTAAGACCTGTCAGAGACAATACGAGGTGTGACATGAGAGTAATATTAGTGGATAACGATCAGATCGCTGTGGATATTTTCGCATACGAATCCAAAGAGATAGATGATTTGGAAATTGTGGGGACTTTTGAGAATGGTGTGGCTGCATATGCCTATGTGCAGGAGCATCCGGTAGATCTGGCAGTATTGGATACCCAGATGGAGGGGATGGATGGTCTGGCCTTGGGCGTTTTGTTGAAACGGGAATCTCCGGATCTAAAGATTATATATATTACCAGTTCTGATGAGTATGCCAAGGATGCTATTCGTTTGAATGCAGATGGTTATTTGACGAAACCATATTCCAGAGGAGAACTGACTTTTTGTATTGAATCTGCCAGACGGAAAATGACGAAGCGGGCACGGCATATTTTTGCAAAAACATTTGGACATTTTGATTTGTATGTGGATGGACAGCCGATGATGTTCCGTAGCGGCAAGGCGAAAGAATTGCTGGCATTGCTGATTGACAGAGAAGGCGGTACGGTTAATTCGGATCAGATCATTGGAATCTTGTGGGAAGACAGACCCAATGATGAGAATACACAGAATTTGTGTAGCAAACTTGTGAAGACGCTCAAAAAAGAATTGACGGATTATCAGATAGAAGACCTGCTTATTACGAATCGGGGCATCCGAAGAATCAACAAAAA
>CAMWKN010000337.1 GCA_947174825.1 uncultured Clostridium sp. | reverse complement strand
CTTTCCTCCCCCACCAGCCCACTCCACCCGAAATCCCCACTGATTTCGTTTTCCAGTATTAGTCTTCATCCGATTTGTCATGGAATTTCCTGACGGACTCTGCATGTTCTGTGAATTTGCCATCGGATTTCCTGACGGACTCTGCATATTCTGTGGATTCATATCCACATTTCGGTAATAACTTTTCTGGTTCTCCGGATATATGATTGGTCTCTGCGTCGGCTGATATACGATCGGTGTCGGTACCGGCTCTTTTTTCTCATGATAATAGATAACCTTTGTATCAGCCAGCAGGTCATGAATGCCACGTTTCTCTTTGTCAATAACAATCATCAGATAACCGACTCCCAGCAAAATACCGGATAAAAATCTCCCTACGGTTTCCCGGTAAACCACTTCAAAAAAGGTCATAGACCGATCTTCTACACTAATTACTTTCAATTGCAGCAGACGTTTCCCCAAAGTTCTTCCTGCATAATAGGTTGGCAGGATAAAATAAGTTACCAGCAATACATAAATAACAATATCTGCAATAGAATATTTATAAATAAAATCACGAACCAACAGGTTATTAGGATTGGCAATACTGGAGATCCACAAAGGAACCTTAACTGCTAACAATGCAATTCCCATCACCAACAAGTCGATAAGGTAAGCAGCCAGACGCACGAAGAATCCGGCATACACCTGATTATTCGTCTTAGTCTGCATAGTATTTTAATACTCCTTTTCCTTCATTTTCCATAATTTCAACTGCTAATTCGGCATCGGATTTTGGACGAATCTGTTCTACTGCACTAAAGAGTCCCGACATCATATTTGAATTCTTTGGCTCAAAGAATTTAATATCAGACTGTAGTGCTAACGCCTCTGTCATTGCAGTTTTTGCATCCTGAAGAGACCCTACTTCATCAATCAAACCGTTGTCTGCTGCCTGCTTTGCCGTATAGATACGACCATCTGCAAGCGGTTTCAGCTTATCCTTATCCATGCTACGGCTTCCTGATACAATGTCAATAAACTGGTCATAGGCCTCATCCACCAATGACTGCAGAATATCGTATTGCTCATCTGTCAAATCCAGACCACCGGATCCCATTGCCTTATTAGCTCCGCTGGTAATATCAATCTCTTTGATACCCAGTTTATCATATAAGCCCTTGTAATTTGCCAAGGAAATAATAACACCAATGGAGCCCGTCCAGCAGTTGCGGTTCGCATAAATTTTGTCTGCCGCCATAGAAATATAATAACCACCGGAGCAAGCCTGTGTTGCAAAGTATGCCCAGATCGGACGACCTGTGTTCTCTTTGTATTCCATTAAACGAAGATACATTTCATCACTCTCGTATACAGTTCCCCCTGGACTGTCTACATACAAGAGAATTCCTTTGTTTTTATCGCTTTTCTCCATCTGATCAATATAATTCAGATACAAATTGTGATTATACTCCGAGGAAGAACTTCCCCATACATTATCTGAGCCCGGTCCAATCTCACCCACAATGTTAATAATACCTATAAACTCATCTGTTGGTAAAGACACCTTATTCGTTGTACCAACGATACTGCTCATGAATGTATCTGCAGATTTATTATATCGTGCCTTCGCAATATTAGATAATACACCGGACACTCCTACCGCAATAATAACTGCACCTGTTACCACTATACCTACCAACTGTTTTGTTTTCATTTTATCCTCCACATCGTATTAGCGTGAAACCCATTATATTGATGGATTCAATATCAATCTTCATCAAATCCAACTTTTTTACCTTTTTTCGTAATATAACCAGTAATCTTTCCTGCCTTGTAGTCTTTTTTCTTTTGAGCATCGGAAATTTCCGGATCAGTAGGATCATAATTCACACCATAACTGGACTTGATGGTTACTGGTTTTCCCAATGGTCCCGGCTTTGAACTGTTGCCCACAGAAATTTTAACCGGAGTACCTGTTGGCATATAATCATAAATCCATTTTGCATCGGCCACCGTCATACGGATACATCCTGCAGAAGCAGGGCTTCCCAGACGATTATATCTGGAATAACTCAACGCATTGTGTGATTGTGTTGATACCGCAATTGCATGGAAATACA
The DNA here is from genome assembly GCA_947174825.1 of uncultured Clostridium sp. The sequence goes on along the minus strand of CAMWKN010000337.1, from coordinate 1,528 downwards.
CATTTCCCACAATATGGGTACACCATCTGGCATATACAATACTGCCATCTGGCTCATGCATGGTTTTGAGTGTATACCGAACTGCTTCTCCATTGGAACATACGGAATAATTACCAATCGGTGTGTATGAGGAATCTGGATTCAAGCCACCAGTTCCTGCATTGGTTCTGATATCACGTCCCACCGATACGGCACAGCTCTTGACAGGAGTATCATATTTCTTTGTTTCTTCATTGTACATGTAAATCGTAACTACACCAGCAGCACGATTCAGTTCAATGGAATATTTCCCGCTTCCTTTTTTCAGTTTAAGAATCTTGGTTAAATCAGTCTGTTTTTCATTATTAATGTAATAGAAGCGATACTTCTTTCCATTATATTTTTCATAATGCCAGCCCTGTTTACCCAGGTTCTTTTTACCAACTTTATAATTCTTTTCTGCCAGTTTTACCTTTTTTCCCCATGTGGTATATCCATACGCTGTCACGGTATATTTCCCAGCAGCCTCATTAGGAATCATCGCTATGTAGTTCTTTTTCTTGGCTTTTGCTGAAAAAGTTCCTAGTTTTTTCTTGGCACCACGTTTTTGAATGACGAAATCTACTTTTTTAATATTACCAGGAATGTACGCACCAGTCAGGGTCATCCGGCTGGTGGCATTATTTTTCACTTTGACATCAAAGGAACCTGCGATAACCTGTTCATCTGCCTCTGTGGTAACTGCCAGTTCCTGCAGTTCACCGTTTACATCCCGGATCAGTGTCTTAACGGTATATAATTCCAACTTGTAGTTTAATTTCTTTAACTTCACAGTGGCAATATATTTCTTGCCAGACTGTTTCGCTGTAACAGTGTATACCTTTTTGTTCTTTTCATTATATAACTGAAAGGAAACAGATTTCACTTTCACCACATTCTGCAGTCCTTTCAATTCCAACTGGAAAGATTTCTTTTTCTCCAAAGCCGCCGTTTTCTTTTCTATTAAGGAAGTACAGGTCGGTGCAATTTGATAGGTGGTGGTAGCAATCGTTCTACCCTGTGCCCAGTTACTGTTAGTCAGCACCAATTTCGCATTCCATGGACCATAACCGACGCCAGCCCGAGTAACATCCACCGTCCATTTCAAATTGCCCGCTGCCAGATTCTGTGCAGAACCTATCAGTTTCGCTGTGGATTCTGCTCTGCCTTTCTGCCATGCGTACACCGCAACTTGATTGCCGCTGCCTGGCGCCAGAACAGCACCTGTTTGATCCAAATTAGCCATGGTTACAGTACGCTTTGCACTACCAGTATTATCACTGAAACCCAGTGAGATTTTGCTCTGGTGAACAGAAAAGTCACACACACCAGCTTTCACATTTTGTCCATTCACAGTCACATATACACCATAACTGGTATAATCGTATTTCAGATCCTGCAAAGTAATACTTCCACTATAAACGCCACCAACCACATTTTCTTCCGTTAACGCAATCTCCTGTGTCCAGACCACCTGCTTATTATCAGAACGGTCTACCTGCACAGTCAT
>CAMWKN010000336.1 GCA_947174825.1 uncultured Clostridium sp. | reverse complement strand
TAAGCATAAGAAAAATTAGTGAAATGGTGGAAAATAATGCGGCGACCGCCAGAGAAAATTCTGAAATTTCGTCGCGTTTAGGAGCGTGTGCGGGGGCGTTAATGGATATGATTGCTCAATTCAAGTTAAAATAGCATAGGTTTTCGGACAAACAATAGCGGCAGGAGACATCTGGCATAAAACCGATGTTTTCTGCCGCTGTTGCTATGTATAGAAATAACTTTCTATAAAAACAATTTTTTCGTTTTTTGCATCCTTTCCCTGATAGGCACATGGAATGGGCATCTGCCCTCGCAGCCACCGCAGCCGATACAATCTGCTGCATTAGACCCAAGCTGCTGATAATGTGCCCGGATTGTTCCTGGGACTTCCTCCTGCATCGTGGCAAGATCATATAATTTATTTACCATAGCAATGTCAATTCCAGACGGACAAGGTGTGCAATGGCCGCAATAGGTACACTGCCCTGTTGAAAATGCGTGTTGAGGAGCTGAAGCCAGAACACTGGCGTAGTCTTTTTCTTCTTCCGATGCAGTTTCATACGCAGTTGCTGCATATACATGTTGTGGATTATCAAATCCTGCCATAATAGCAGAAACCGCTGGTCTGGTTAATGCATAGTGAATACATTGTACAGGTGTCAGTGCGACTCCAAAGGGAGAGGTCTGTGCATTAAAGAGACGTCCACCGGCATATCCCTTCATAACAGTAATTCCTATGTGATTCTGTTCGCAGAGTTTATAGAGTTCTTCCCTTTCCGGTGCGATTCCGCCAAGGTTTTCGTCATACTGTCCCGAGAAATATACCTCTAAATCTGATACTGGTGGCAGCATATCAAAAGCTGGATTGACACTGAACAGGATCATCTCTATTTCACCTTGGCAGGCAGCCATCTTTGCCGTTACCGGATTATGGGTGCTCATTCCAATATGGCGGATTTTTCCTTCTTTCTTTAACTGACGCATGTACTCCATAAATTCTCCATTTACCACACGTTCAAATTCGTCTACATCATCCACGAAATGAATCATTCCCAAATCTACATAGTCTGTCTGTAATCGTGTGAGCAGATCCTCAAAAGCAGGCTTCGCCTTTGCCACTTCTTTTGAGCGGACATATTGACCGTTTTCCCAAATAGAGCCTACATGTCCCTGTATAATCCATTTATCACGCCTGTCTTTTAATGCTAGTCCTATGTTAGACCGTACATTTGGTTCGGACATCCAGCAGTCTAAGATGTTGATGCCTTCTTTTTCGCAGGTATCAATAACCTCTCTGACTTCTTCTGTATTATGACGTTCCAGCCATTCCGCACCGAGTCCGATCTCGCTGACTGTTAAGCCGGTTTTTCCAAGTTCTCTATATTTCATTATCATCTCTCCTTTCAGAGCTATTATAAGGCCTGTTATAGCTCTTGTCGATGTTTTTTTATCCATGATGGCTTATTTCCCCAGAGAAGATGGGAGTAGTCTGTCTTTTAATGTTCAAATTTGATAATAACAGTTTGTTGAAAGGAATTAAGACTTCTAATGACTATATTATTGTGATATGATTGAAAAGGTATTTTCATTATAAAGTCAGGGAGGATTTGTTTTGATTGAAGATAGAATAATAAGTGCGTTGATCGGGCTGGTCGGTGCCTGTAACAACAATCCAAAAACAGCTGGCACAGATAGTTTGCTAATAAAAGCTCCAGAAACTTGCAGCATATGCCTGCTGCAATCAGGAATCCGGAATAATCCCATGCGTAGATCATGAATTCTTTTACAAGGCTCTTTCGTATGTAAGCTATGACATGGATGAGGCAGAATTGCTCAGACTGCTGAATGAGGCAGAAAATATAGAACATGAATTTAAATCAGGAGGAATGCAGAATGATCAGGAAAATTATAAAAATTGATGAAAGCAAGTGCAATGGCTGTGGGGCATGTGCTGCAGCCTGCCACGAAGGAGCGATTGAAATTGTTGGCGGTAAAGCAGTGCTTACCCGTGAAGATTACTGTGATGGTTTGGGCGACTGCCTGCCAGAGTGTCCAGCCGATGCCATCAGCTTTGAGGAGCGGGAAGCACCTGCGTATGATGAGGCTGCTGTTCTTGCTGCCAAACAAAAGAAAACGGAGGAACAAGACAAAAAACTTCCTCATGTAGGATGTCCGGGTACACAAATACGCCAGATGACGCATCCGAAGATAGAAAATGATCCGTCTCCTGCGTCAACGGGAGTTTCACAGCTCGGTCAGTGGCCATGTCAGATTAAGCTCGCCCCTGTAAACGCGCCTTATTTTAGTGGCGCCAAACTGCTGATTGCTGCTGACTGTAGCGCATACACTTATGCGAATATTCACGAAGATTTCATGAAGGGCAAAATCACGCTGATTGGCTGCCCAAAACTTGATTCCGTTGATTACAGCGAAAAGCTGACAGAAATAATACGGAATAATGATATCAAAAGCGTTACCATTTTACGGATGGAGGTTCCTTGTTGTGGCGGACTTGAAATGGCTGCCAAAAAAGCCTTGCAGGAGAGTGGGAAATTCATTCCGTGGCAGACTATAACTGTATCCATTGATGGAACTATTCTTGAGGATTAGGAAAGGAATTTTAGGTTTTGTAACAACAACTAAGATTTACTTTGGAAAGGAAGGATGAATATGCAGGAGATAAAGTGCCCTAAGTGTGGAGAGGTTTTTGCAGTTGATGAGTCTGGCTATGCACAGATTGTTCAGCAGGTCAGGGATAGAGAATTTGAGAAGGAACTGAGTCAACGTGAAAAAAATATAGAAGAAATGAAGCAAAACGAATGGAAAGTCGCAAAAATGGAGCAGAAAGAAGAGTATGATAAGGCGCTTTCCTCTCAAAAAGCTGAGCTGGCTGAGAAAGATAGAGTCATTGAACAATTAAAAGCAAAGCTGGCAAATAGTGAGACAGAAAGAAAGCTGGCGGTTTCCGAGGCGGTTCAGGAAAAGGAAAAGGAAATTTCTGGAAAGATAACGGAGATAACGGAGCTGAAAAGTCAGTTGTCAAACAAGGTAACAGAAAGTGAGTTGAAGGAGCAGTCTTTGCAGAAGCAATATGAGGACATGCTGAAACAAAAGGATGAGCAGATTGAGTATTACAAGGATTTTAAGGCAAGACAGTCTACAAAAATGGTAGGCGAGAGTCTGGAACAGCACTGTTTAAATCAATTTAACTCACTGCGAATGACTGCTTTTCCTAATGCGTATTTCGATAAAGATAATGATGCACGAACCGGAAGCAAAGGTGATTTTATTTTTAGGGAATCTGTGGAAGGAACCGAGTTTATTTCTATTATGTTTGAAATGAAAAACGAGATGGATGAAACCGCCACCAAACATAAAAACGAAGATTTCTTCAAGGAGCTGGATAAAGATAGACGCGAAAAGAATTGTGAATATGCGGTATTAGTTTCTCTGCTTGAGATTGATAATGAATTTTATAATAATGGAATTGTGGATGTGTCTTATAAATATGAGAAAATGTATGTGATACGACCTCAATTTTTTATCCCGATGATTACTTTGCTACGGAATGCGGCATTGAATTCCCTGCAGTATCGTCAGGAACTTGAGATTGCAAAACACCAGCAGCTTGACATTCTTCATTTTGAGGAGAACATGAA
>CAMWKN010000335.1 GCA_947174825.1 uncultured Clostridium sp. | reverse complement strand
GCTTTTATCCTTATTGTGTGGACTGTTTTATAATACATGGAAATATGAGGTTGAGCGGATTGAATGGGAGGAAGGTAATTGGCAGAGCCGTATTATCGGAGAACTGACTTTGGAGGATATAGAAACCATAAAGAATTTTGCCAATGTAAAAGATGTAGTAGTGAACGAAAAGAGAGATAAAGGAGAGGAGTTGGTATTAGATATTTATTTTGAAAATATGGGTTCTGTTTTTTCTGATACACCCCGTATTGCCAAACAGGTGGGGATTTCACCGAAAAAAATTAATTATAACTATGAGCTTCTGGCAATGTATCTGATTCGTGATTCCACTGATACAGCGCCAAGGCTGTTGTTCCCGATATTTATACTGATTACACTGGCAGCATCGTTCTCGCTGATTGTCATTATTCACAATTCTTTTGCGGTATCCATGAACGCAAGAATCCATCAGTTTGGTATTTTCTCCAGTATCGGAGCTACGCCAAGGCAGATCCGGGCGTGTCTTTTACAGGAAGCAGCTATGCTCTGTGCAGTACCGATTATCGTCGGAGATCTGCTGGGTATTGCAGGCAGTATGGGACTGTTGCAAATGGTAAATGTTCTGTTGGGCAGCGGTATGGCAGGAAGGCATAAAGCTGTTTTTGGCTATCATCCGCTGGTTCTGGTACTGACATTGTTTGTAACGATTATTACCATATGGATCTCCGCATGGCTGCCGGCCAGAAAATTAAGTAAGCTGACACCGCTGGAAGCAATCAAAAATACCGATGAATTACAGTTAAAGCGAAGGAAGCGTTCTTATTTCCTGTCGCTGCTGTTCGGAGTGGAAGGAGAGCTGGCGGGAAATGCATTAAAAGCGCAGCGAAAAGCCTTGCGGACGGCATCGCTATCTCTTATCCTTTCTTTTATGGCATTTGCGGTCATGCAGTGCTTTTTCTCTATATCCGGAATCAGTACAAGAGAAACCTATTTTGAAAGGTATCAGGACGTATGGGATGTGATGGTTACCGTTAAGGATGCGGAAGTAGATACTTTTGAAGAAACAGAGACAGTTCAGAAACTTGACGGGGTGGAAAGCGCTGTTGTGTATCAGAAGGCAGCGGCAAAGAGAATCATCACAGAAGAAGAAATGAGCGAAGAGATGAAATCCTTTGGTGGTTTTTCCCATGCTTCCGCCAGTGATGTCACGCAGCTTGATGGTGGATGGCTGGTAAATGCACCAATTATCATATTGGATGATAACAGTTTTTTGGCTTACTGTGAACAGATCGGCGTGACCCCGCAGCTTGATGGGGCAGTAATATTAAACCAGATCCGCGATGTGACAAATCCTGATTTCAGACATCCTGATTTTATGCCTTATGTAAAAACGCCCGGCGCTGGAGAAAACGCCGCCAGTGTTTTAAGACAGTCAGCTAAGGAAGAAGTGACGGCAGAGATACCGGTTATGGCTTATACAGAAGAGGTTCCTGTTTTAAGGGAGGAATATGCAACGCTTGATTTTTATGAACTAGTGCATTTTATTCCGGCCTCTTTATGGAAAGAGATACAGGGACAGATAGGAAAGGTGGAAGAAGACAGCTACATCTGTGTTCGAGGTGGAGAAAATGTGACATTGGAAGAACTAAATACGCTGCAGGATGAGATCGATCAGCTTATTGGTGAGGAATATACCATAGAATATGAAAATCGTATCCAGAAATATGAGACAAATAAAAGGCAGATACAGGGAATGATGGCGATATTTGGTGGTTTTTGTATTCTGCTAGCGATAATCGGCATTGGCAATGTATTTTCCAATACATTGGGGTTTGTGCGCCAAAGGAAACGGGAATTTGCGAGATATATGTCGGTAGGGCTGACGCCAGGGGAACTCAAAAAAATGTTCTGTATAGAGGCGCTGGTAATCGCTGGCCGGCCGATTTTGATCAGCCTTCCGCTTGTGATCATTGCAGTAGGATATTTGTTGCAGACGAGCTATCTTGCAGTGGGAGAATTTATGGCTGAGGCGCCGCTAATTCCGATCATTCTTTTCCTGTTGGCTATTTTAGGTTCGATAGCGTTGGCATATTATTTGGCATGGAGGAATGTACGGAGAATCAGCTTGGCAGAGGTTCTCAGAGATGATACAATGATATAGAAGAATATAGAATTCATTTCAGGTATTTGCAATTTGTGATAAGGACATGCATAAAACAGGAGGAGATTATGAAACAAAAGATTTTATCAATAATGCTTGTGTTATTGCTGGTAACGAATCCGGTACTGCCGTGGATGAAAGCACAAATGGTTTCGGCGGCAAATATTCAGACACTCACAGTAGAGGATGAGACATTTTATACTAAGCTAAAATCTGGTCTTATACCGGCTAGTGCACTGAAAAGTAGTGATGACGAGACAAAGAAAATTACGTTGGATTTAGCAGAAGTTACAGGGATTTATGTTAATCTGCAGGGAGTGGATATGACGAATGATAACTCTAAGGAGATTATCGAGACACTGTTTCGTGATTGCATAAGTCTGAAAACTCTTATGCTGAGCAACAAAAATCTTAGCGATGTTGACTTTTCTGGTCTTAAGAATAAGACTAGTCTAACCTCGTTGTATCTTGATGCATGTAGTATATCAAATATTGATTTTATTCAAAATTTGAGTAAACTGTCGATACTGTCTTTCGGAGATGATAAACTTACAGACGCTTCAATAACTACATTACTTAGCATGAGCAGCACTCTTTCCAGCTTAACAGAGCTCTATCTGGGGGAAACAGTGCATACTGGTCCGGGTTACTATGGAATGATAAATGCATATAGCCAAAATAGCTTTACCAATATTGCGAATCTGGCATTGATTCCAAAGCGCTTTCCGAACTTGAAAAGTTTGGACTTATCAGGTCTTCAAATTAGTTCTTTACAGGATTTTGTCGGTATCAGAGATGACATCAAAATTGATTTTAGTATTAATTCCATTACAGATTTCGCAGGATTTGAAGACTATTCAAAATTCACAATAAAAAGACAGCATTATCCCTATTCGTATGATTGTGCCAAGGGCTGGGGAAATGAAATTCCTGAAATTCTGAAAAGAGTTTTGAATGAAAATGATCCACTGAAAGGGAATAAATTAAAGTATGAGAATTGTAGTCTATCTCCCGATGGAACCACCATTGTAATTCCATCAGATGCCCCTTCGACCAGCAGCGCAAATGTATCTGTACAGAGTGGAAGACTTGATGGAACAAAATTCTATTTTATTTATTTGAAAAATATTCCTATAGAAACTCCTGCAGCTCCAGAAGATGTAACGGCTACAGAAGGAGACATTCTGGCAAAGTTGGATCTAAATTTTGATTCGCAGGAGAATGATGGTTTCTTCGCATGGGAGAATCCTACCATGGACGTAGGAACTGTAGGAATCCATACATTTCAGGCTACTTACACACTGGAATATAATGGACACCGTTATGTTAAATATGGTATTGATGTGCCAGTCGTTGTTAAGGCAGCCACAACCTCGACTCCTACGCCCATTCCAACACTAGTGCCAACCCCGACTCCAACGGTAGCGCCAACCCCGACTCCAACGGTGGCTCCAACCCCGACTCCAACAGCAACTCCAACAGTGGCTCCAACCCCGACTCCA
>CAMWKN010000334.1 GCA_947174825.1 uncultured Clostridium sp. | reverse complement strand
ATCAGTGCTCTCTGGTGGGCGGGGAAACTTCCATACAGCCTCAGGTGGTTCAAGAGGGAACTTATATTCTTTCTGCAACCATGGCAGGAATCGTGGATCGGTCTCATGTGATTGATGGAAGTAAGATACAGGAGAATGATATTGTGTTAGCCATTGCATCCGGTGGAGTGCATACCAATGGCTATTCTTTAATCCGGCTTTTGATGGACAGATATCCGGAAATTAAATTAGAAAAGATTGATGGCATGACCTTTATAGAACAAATTATGAAACCTCATTTGCCTTATTATAGCTGTCTGAAAGGCTTATTTGGTCAGAATCTTTACCATGGCCTGGCGCATATTACCGGTGGGGGCATTCAGGGGAATTTATGTCGGATTATACCAGATGGTCTGTGCGCCTGCATAGATTTGTCCGGCATAGAGGTGTTGCCTGTTTTTCAGTTCATTCGACAGAAAGGAAATATCAGTGACCGAGAAATGCTGGCTACTTTTAACTGTGGGGTAGGGATGTGTGTAGTGGTTTCGCCGGAACAAGCTTCACTGGTACAGAAACACATTGGACAGTATTATCCCTGCTATCCGATTGGTAAGGTGGAGAGGGCAGGAAATGGGAGTAAAGTGGTATTTGCGAATGAGTTGTTATGGTAATATTAAAGTGTCTAATTTTAGATCCTTTCCTGCTTCGCAAACTTGCTTTTTGTGATTAGGTATGATAGTCTAAAAAATAGAACTTAGGTAATATAATACATGATATAGAAAGGGGTATAATGGGGACAAAGGAGAAGAATGCTAGTGTTACTAGCATAAAGGGGCATAGTGAACTAGTATTAAAAAAGAATCAGGATTCTGTATTTAGTAAATTATATTCTGATCCAGAAAGGGTATTCGATTTATACAAAACGCTGCATAGGGAAGATTGCGAAGAGTTTTCTGTAGATGATGTTGAGATGATGTTGAGATGATGTTGAAATGTATACTGATCATTTTCACGGATCGCAATTGTTTAAGGATTTTTTAAATTATCTCAAGTCGGAGGAGGGAATTAAAATGATCAATACAGAATATGATTATGAAACAGAAATAAGTGTATTAAAAGAAGAAGCAATAGAGCAGGGGATAGAGCAGGGAATTGAACAGGGAATCGAACAGGGAATTGAACAGGGAATAAAGGCATTAGTATCAACATGTAGAAAATTTAATGCTTCTTTTTCTGATGCAATAGAACAGGTTATTAATAATTTTAATTTTACAGAAGAAGAGGCGAGAGCCAAAGTAAATAAATACTGGGAATAGTTGCTTATATTGTTAAGAGAAACGAGAGGTTACTATGACGAAAAAACAGAGGGCGCTGGAAATTATAGAACGTCTGCGGCAGGAGTATCCGGATGCGGATTGTACATTAGAGTATGAGGATGCTTGGAAACTGCTGGTTAGTGTGCGTTTGGCAGCACAGTGTACGGACGCCAGAGTGAATCAGATTGTACCAAAACTTTATGAGAAATTTCCGGATGTGGATGCATTGGCAGAAGCAGAAGTGGAGGAGATTGAAGAGATTGTCAGACCTTGTGGTCTTGGAAGAAGTAAGGCGAGAGATATCAGTGCCTGCATGAGGATGTTGCGGGATGAATTTGACAGTAAGGTACCAGAGGATTTTGATTCTTTGTTGCGTTTGCCTGGTGTGGGACGGAAAAGCGCCAATCTGATTATGGGGGATGTGTTTGGAAAGCCTGCCATTGTAACCGATACCCATTGCATCCGTCTGGTGAATCGGATGGGGCTGGTGGACGGTGTCAAAGAACCCAAAAAAGTGGAGATGGCATTGTGGAAGATTATCCCACCAGAGGAGGGAAGTGCATTCTGCCACCGCCTGGTTTATCATGGAAGAGAGATTTGCTCAGCCAGAACCAATCCTCGGTGTGAGGAATGCTGTGTGCAGGATATTTGTAAAAAGCGTCTCTCATAAGAGATTGTTAGAAGCATGGTAAACAATTTGCATGACGGGACATTTGACAATTTTATAAAAATGTGTATAATGATTAAAGATCGCTAGGGGAGCCTGCGCAAGATTTAATATCTTGTTAATGGCTGAGAAATCTGCAGATTGACCCTTGGAACTTGATCCGGTTGATACCGGCGGAAGGAAGCGCATACGAGAGAGAATCAAATCTTTGGATGCATTTCCAAAGATTTTTTTGTTTTATAGGAAACTTTGTCCTATAAAGCAAAAACACTCCGTAAGGAAGTGAAACTCTTTCGTACCTTACAGCAAAAATTGTTGTTATAAAGCGATCAGACAATATTATTAACATGATTCAGAATAGGAGGAATGTAAGATGAATGCAAGTGTAGCAATTCAGGTATTACCCAATGTAACAGACGACGAGGAAGTGATCCGTATTGTGGATGAGGTCATTGCCTATATCAAAAGTTTCGGGCTGTCCATTTATGTGGGTCCTTTTGAGACGACGATAGAAGGCGATTATGACCAGCTGATGGAGATTGTGACAGGATGTCAGAAGGTAGCTATGGCAGCAGGAGGATGCGATCAGGTTTCCACCTATGTCAAAATCGTTTATAAGCCGGAAGGCGAGGTATTGACCATTGAGAAAAAAGTTTCAAAGCATCATTGATTATTGTATTCCCCTGACAGCCATAGCACTGTTGCTGTTGTTTTGGCAGTTGATGCATATGGCAGGTGTGCTGCCGGAGTATATGCTGCCGTCACCGGTGCAGGTAGTCACGGCTTTTGTGGAAGATTTTCCGCTGTTGATGCAGCATGTATGGGTTACTTTGTGGGAGGCTTTTGCCGGTCTGGCAATTGGCATCGGACTGGGATTTTTGATGGCATTTGTGATGGAATATTGTCATGTGATTTATCGCGCCCTGTATCCCATTCTGGTCATTACCCAGACCATACCAACGGTGGCGATTGCTCCGCTGTTGGTGCTATGGCTTGGATATGGAACGGCACCCAAGATCACACTGGTGGTTATTGTGACCTTTTTTCCCATTGCAGTGGGATTGTTGGATGGATTTAAGGAGGCAGATCCGGATGCCATTTGTCTGATGCAGGCAATGGGGGCGTCCAGGTTGCAGATATTTTGGCATATTAAGCTACCGGGGGGATTGAGTCATTTGTTTGCCGGAGTGCGTATTTCCGTTTCCTATGCGATTGTAGGGGCGGTAATATCGGAATGGCTAGGGGGATTTCAAGGACTGGGAGTATATATGACCCGGGTAAAGAAATCCTATGCCTATGATAAAATGTTTGCCGTTATTTTTCTGATTACTGCATTGAGCTTGCTGTTGATGAAAGTGGTGGATCTGATTCAGCGGCTTGTTATGCCATGGAATCGCCAGAAGATAAGCGGAAAGAGTAAGGATGAGTAGAAACTTAAATACAAATAGTTACATAATCGAAGGAGACTAGCATGAAAAAGAAATATTATATGGGATTGCTATGCACCGCCATGGCAGCGTTATTATGTGCCTGCGGGGCGGAGCAGAACAAGTCGGGAACGGATGGTGGTTCTGCGAAGCAATCTGACAAAACAGAGATTACCATGGTTTTGGACTGGACGACAAACACCAATCATACTGGTTTGTATGTGGCAGAGGAGAAAGGATATTTTGCAGATGCTGGG
>CAMWKN010000333.1 GCA_947174825.1 uncultured Clostridium sp. | reverse complement strand
CGTTTGTAATTATGCTTTGCGCTGTAATAACTCTTGTTAGACGCAAAAAGTAGCGCCCCTGCTCTGGTAAAGTAAGGCGCTACTCATGTAACACTTAATTGTCGGCGGCTGGCTGCATCCAGTCAACGGCTCTCTTGTTAAGTACATTATAGCAAATATGTAGGAAAAGTCAAATGAGAGATAGTGGTGAATTTATGTGCCATTGAGTCAAAACTTGAGGGAGATGATCATAAATCTGATTTAAAAAAGACAAAACAGAAAATCAGTGCATTTTGCCTGAACTAAGGTGGTGTAAAAAATGAATTTTGTAGATAGTAACAGTCCTTATCACATATTGGTTCTATCAATTACTCTCTATTTGCTTGCTTATGACAGACGTGTAGATCAAGGAGTTCGAGATATGAAATAAATTTATTGTTGGAGAAAATCTTATTTCCATTTTCCAAAATAGGGAAAGCTGCCTTGATCAGTATTATTATTGCCCCTTATATAGAATGTTCGCTGCCAGTTTCCTATATAGCAATTGGTATTTTAAAGGCTCCAGTATACAAAGTAAATACTATATGGAATATGGGAACATTTAGTATGCAACTTTTGGGAACCGGGTTAAGTATATTTTATGAGGTACCAGCATCTGAAGAAAGAAAAGTGTTAAAGGTGGTTGTGTACATAATTGCAGTGGGATGTATTGGATATGGATATGAGAGACTAATTGCCATGATAACAACTTTTTTTACATTTTTTTTTTATAATTACAAGTAACATTATTGTTTTCTTCTGGATATATGATAATTGAATTTATATAATATATGTAATATTATCATTATGGTGTACCTAAACGGTAGCGGTTCGTCTCTCAAACGTATTTACATACGGAAATATATAAATTAAAACATCAAAAAAGCAACCGCCCCACCAAAGTTAAGTTGCTTTTTTGATGTAGTAACTATTAACTGAGGCGAACCGTTGCCATAGGTACACCTTTTCTAAAAATTATTGTAACATATTTTAGATGAAATGTTACACAAATACATGTGGGAAATTTTATACATATTGAATTGATTCTACAATTTTTTATAATATCACTTCAGTAATTTAATCTTGCTTTTACACTTTCCTCAGATGATCCAATCGACCAGTCAGTTTTTTTGCAGAGCAATGGTTCCAGATGGCACTTGATACCCGGTGAATACCTGTTTAGTGCGGGCTAAAGTGGAACATAGACACACTTGACTATATGGACGGATTGGATTATGGAATCGGATAAATTACTGTACCATCACTTTTTTGTACTTGGTTTGCACTCCAATTTTCAACAGGGAGATTACCGTCATAGATCACCAGTGGAACAGCATTAAAGGCATTTTCTCCGATATGGGTCACACTGTTAGGAATTATAATGTTGGTCAAATTGCTGCATTCAGAAAAGGCGTAAGAATCGATCTGGGTAACGCTACTAGGAATTATGATGCTGGTCAAATTACTGCATCCAGAAAAAGCACCAGATCCGATCCAGGTAACGCTGTCAGGAATTATGATGTTGGTCAAATTGCTGCACTTATAAAAGGCATGAAATCCAAGACCAGTTACGGTATTTGGTATTATGGTGTTTTTACAACCGATCTCTAATCTATTTTGTCTTGTATCGATAACTGCATTGCAGTTGTCTCTACTGTCGTATACAGTGTTTTCTGCTGCAACAGAGATATTATATAAGTTATTCTCGTCAAAAGCTCCATCTCCTATGCTAATGACACTGTCTGGAATTTCTATACTGGTTATATTATTCCCTTGAAAAGCTCCATCTCCTATGCTAATGACACTGCCAGGAATCTCTATACTGGTTATGTTGCATCTATCAAAGGCATCATCGCCAATCTTGGTCAAGCCTTCAGACATTTTTATACCAGTCAAATTGCTACAATACTGAAAAGCCTCTCTCTCAATGGATGTAACACTGTTTGGTATCGTCAAACTGGTTAAAGTCTGGCACGACCTAAAAGAATCGCTACCAATAGTGGTCACGCTGTTTGGTATTACCGTATTTTTACATCCAAACAGTAAAGTATTGGTTTCTGTATCAATAATTGCATTACAATTTTCCCGGCTATCATATTTGGTATTACCGGATGCTACTACAATGCTTTCTAAATAGTCATTATCAAATGCACGTAATGATTCAATGCCACCAAATCCAATCGTAGTAACGCTGTCTGGAATGACTATACTGGTTAAACTTTTGCACGCTATAAAGGCACCGTCTGCAATGCTGGTTACACTGCCAGGTATCATTATGTCGTTTAAATTGGTACAGCCATAAAATGCCTCTTCTCCTATACTGGTCACACTATCCGGAATTACTATGCCAGTCAAATTGGTGCAATAAGCAAAAGCACCAGGACTAATTCTGGTTACATTATTGGGTATTACCGTATTTTTACATCCTGCAATCAAAGCATTGGTTTCTGTATCAATAATTGCATTACAATTCATTCGGCTGTCATACCGAGTATTGCCGGGTGCGACTACAATATTTTCCAAACTGCTACAATCTTTGAGAATAGAGGAGTTGCGGTAACTAGTATAGTCAAATTTACCAATACTAATTACACTGTCTGGTATCTCTATTCTTTTTAAGTCGTCACATTCACAAAAGGAGGCAGATTCGATATTAGTAACCCCGTTAGGTATTTCTATGCTAATCAAACCGTTACAACCATTAAAGGCGTAACTACCGATGCTGGTCACAGTGTCAGGAATCACTGTATTTTTACATCCGACTATTAAAGTATTGGTTTCTGTATCAATTATCGCATTACAATGATTCCTGCTGTCGTATATTGTATTGCCGGGTGCTACTGCAAGACTTTCCAATTGACCGCAGCCATCAAAAGCATATTCATCAATCTTAGTTATGCTGTTCGGAATCTGTATGCCGATCAGACCACAGTTGTGACCAAATGAATAACGATAGATAGCTGTTATTGTTTTGGGGATGATTAAATTACCTACCATATCTGAAGTATCTCTCCGCATTTCATAACCAGTCGCATCGTCTATGTAATCATTTTGTACAAGATGATTGTTCATGACCTTTAGGGGACCGTCTTCCGTTAATTCATTCCATGTTTTAATCATAGTTCCATCTGCATCATATAATCCGGCTTCTCTTGGAATAGTGATGTCGAATGATACATCCGGGGTCTCTGATGGTTTTTGGCTGACAGTTGGCAGAGGTGTTACCGTCTGTTGCGGTTTCTGGCTGGTGGTCGGCGCTGGTGTTTTCGTTTGTACTGGTTGTTCGCTGTCTGTCGGTATAGGTGTCTCTGTGGCTGACCCGCTGTCAGGCAGAATCTGATTTGGACTTGCAGGATTTGTGGATGAATTTGTACTTGAATTTGTACTTGAATTGCTTGTGGTGGTATTGTTGGTTACTTTTACTGTGCATTTTAGGGTAGTTGTTTTTGTTTTTTTGCCTTTTTGGTATTTCACTTTGACTTTGATAATGGTTTTGCCGATCTTTTTGGCTGTGATTTTTCCATTCTTGGTAATGGTTGCCACTTTCTTTTTGGAAGAAGTAAATATTTTTTTCTTGATTTTTGTATTTTTTGTTTTTTTGACCTTGATGGTCTTTGATTTACCTACTTTCAG
>CAMWKN010000332.1 GCA_947174825.1 uncultured Clostridium sp. | reverse complement strand
ACCATATCCGGATTGGCAAAGTTAATGACAATCACGTCATATTTCCCAGAAGTAATTGCCGCTGTCAGCCGTTCTCCCACTTCCGGCGCACTCATCTCCGGCTGCAGATCATAAGTAGCTACTGATGGAGATTTGACCAGAGAACGCTCTTCGTCTTTGTTCGGATCCTCCACACCACCATTAAAGAAGAAGGTAACATGAGCATACTTTTCTGTCTCTGCCAAGCGAAGCTGGGTTTTGCCCTGAGCTGCCAGATATTCACCAAAGGTATTAACAATATTTTCTTTCTCAAAGGCAATCTGCTTGTTCTCTATGGTTTCATCATAATCCTTGAAACATACAAAGGTTAACGGCATCAAGCCATTGACACGATTGAAATGATCAAATTCCTGATCACAGAAAGCCCGGGTAATCTGACGGGCACGATCCGGACGGAAGTTATAAAAGATCACAGAATCATTTGCTGCGATAGTTGCCACCGGCTGACCATCCTTTTCAATGACCGTTGGTACCACAAATTCATCGGTCACATCCTCCGCATAGGAATCTGCCATAGCCTGTACCGCATCCGCCTTCCGTATGCCATCTCCACTGACCAATGCCTGATATGCCTTTTCCACACGCTCCCAGTTATTATCACGGTCCATTGCATAATAACGACCATGTAAACTAGCAATCTGTCCTACACCAATCTTGTCCATCTCTGCCTGTAAAGCTGCCACATAATCCTTGCCGGATGCCGGTGGTGTGTCACGCCCATCCAGGAAGCAATGAACATAAACCTTGTCAATGTTGTTGCGCTTTGCCAGCTCCAAAAGAGCATATAAGTGGGTATTGTGACTGTGCACACCACCATCGGATAATAAACCGAATAAATGCAACTTAGAGTCATTTTTCTTGACGTTTTCTATAGCATTTAATAATACTTTATTTTCAAAGAAATCCCCGTCTTCAATAGACTTGGTGATCCGGGTCAGATCCTGGTAAATAATTCTTCCAGCACCGATATTCATGTGCCCTACCTCAGAATTTCCCATCTGACCATCTGGCAGACCTACGCTTAAACCGCTGGCATTTCCCGGCTGAAACGGACATTCCTTCATCAGCTTGTCCATTACTGGAGTATCTGCCATGGCAATTGCATTGCCCTCTGTCTTTTCATTTAAACCATAACCATCCAATACCATCAATACAACTGGTCTTTTGCTCATCATTTAACCTCTTTTCTGCGCTTTGCTATATCTGTTTCATTGTTAGCTATTCCATCCGATATTCTATCACAAGAAATTAAGATTGACAACGCTAAGTTCCGTTTGACTTTCCCCATTTTTTGCACACACATTACAAAATGTTGGGTAATTTCTGCTTATCCGTCATTTTTACGTTGCACTGTCTGCCATGGATCTATCGGATTGTTCACTATTTTGTGAATTGTCCGAAACCAGAAGAAATCTGTCCTAACTAGCGACCTTACGCTTTCGGAGAAACCATCTGCCTTGCATGCCGTATTGTTGATTAGCGTGCTCTACAGTAAACTTACATCATGCCGTGTTTGTATGTTTCTTTTTTACGGGCAATTTGAATACGCTGGTACTTACGAGGTGTATTTCACCTCGTTATGTACCGCTGCGTATGAAATTTAGCGCAAGCGTGCCCTAAAAAAGAAATTACAAACTAACAGCATGATGTTCAGACAAAACTTCCGAGCACGCACAGATACGTCACTGCAAGGCAGGGTTTCTCACGCAAGCTAGTCGCAGTACGTCAGGGCAGAATTTCTTCTGGTTTCGGACAGAATACAATTTTATTGGAACAATCCGATAGATCCACGGTAGACACAGACCGCTTGCTATATGACGAATAAGCAGAAATTATCCACCCAGAAATAGTTCCAGCCTGTGTGCAAAAAATGGGGAAAGTCAAATAAGCTACGTTGCTTTTTTTGACAGACCCTATAGCACATGATAAAATAACAAAGTTGTCAGTGCACTACCTGCCTATTTCCGCCCAGATCAAAGGATACAAACAAATGAAATACAATCCCGGTATCCTATCCGGAAAAAGGAAATAGCTCCAGGCAGTCTGAAAAGGGAATGCAGTGAGAAGCTGCAGCAGCCCCCGCTACTGTAAGAATGATGTGTTTTTTATAGCAGGCAATTTGTCCATATTCGATTTCCCTCTCTCCATGATCTGCTGCCACAATCATGGAAATAGCGAAAAACCATATGTCTCAGATCCCCTGCCGAAATACCACTGTAGTAATATATCTATGGGAAGGGAAAAACACAGCTTGAGTTCCAGCCAGGAGACCTGCTGACACAACTTGCAAAAACAGATTCCGGGGATGGGATCTAACGCAAAATACCAAATAAAGAAAGGAAAACAAATGAAGACAAGAAACAAAAAGACACTAAGTCTATTGTTGTCTCTGGCATTGCTGTTTAGTTCCATATCCGGAATCAGCTTCTATAGCAATGCAGCGGCAGAGCCCGCTCAGAAACTCATTGTGTAGGTGGCCGCAGAGGGCCCAACTGCGGAAGGGGCATCTGGGCCCAGGGACCACACACCCGTATTCGTAACTACTGGCAGTACCGCCAAGGATGCGATCAAAACCGTATTAGACCAGAGTTACCCAGAGAATTATGTCATGACTACCAACACCTGGGGCGACAGCCTGGATGCTATTGGCGATCTGGCACAAACAGCGGATTACTCTGCGTACTGGAATTTCTGCGTGAATGGAGAGACAGCATCTGTAGGCATCAGTTCCTATGAACTGGAAGACCAGGATCAGATCAGCCTGCTCTACGGCGGATATCCTCTGGAAGCTACAGAATGCAGTTGTTATCAGAATGACACAACTCTGGAACCGGATTTCGAGGCACAAGATGCTTTACTAACGGATGCCAAGGCACAGCAGGCATTATTGGCAGAAAAGATTTTTGAAAGTAATCTGCAGAACGGAGCCTATGTACCTGGCATTGAAGATACCAGTGGTCTGTATCTGGTATTTTTCCTGGCACAGTCCGGATTTGATGCCCAGGAATACTACACTGCTGTAGTCAATAAAATTTTAGCTCAATATACTGCAATACAAAAAAACGGCTCTACCTATGGCACGGTATACGATGCAGATATTAACTATGAATATCTGGATACCAATCCTTACGCTATCAGCAATTATTGCAAAACTGCGCTGTGTCTGGCTGCTTTAGGACAAGACATTACTAATGTAGCCGGCGTGAATCTGGCAGAGAAAATTACCAACCGTAAGGTATATGAGGCAGCTACCAAAGATACCACCCTGTCACGGGAGACATTAATCCTGTTGACCATGAATGGTACTGGCGCAGAATGGCCAGAAACCTCAGATACCATAACGCAGGCAGAACTGGTAAATACCTTAATAAATGATGTAGATGCCAAAATAGAAACCAGTATATCCTGGGGTTCTTATGACTCTGCCTCTATGGTAATTCAGGCATTATCTTATTATACCGGAACAGCAGATCCAGACATCGACACAGACACATTGACTGCCAAATGCGATCAGGTCATCGGACTGTTATCCAATATCCAAAGTACAGACGGCACATACATTACCTATGGTGCCAGCAATCCCTGGACTCTGGCACAGGTCATGGTTACTGTG
>CAMWKN010000331.1 GCA_947174825.1 uncultured Clostridium sp. | reverse complement strand
GTATGGGATGGTTTGATGTGGTAGCCAGCCGTTATGGTTGCCAGATTCAAGGGGCGACAGAGGTTGTGCTGACGGTTCTGGATTGTTTGGGCTACTTAGAGGAAATTCCGGTTTGTGTTGGATATGAAATTGACGGTGAGATCACTAAAGATTTTCCAGTTACTTCCAAGTTGGCCAAGGCGAAACCGGTATATGAAGTGTTGCCGGGCTGGCATAGCGATATTTGTGGTATTACCGAGTATGACAAGTTGCCGGAAAATTGCCGGAAATACATTGAGTTTATTGAAAAAGAGTTGGAAGTACCAATTACTATGGTATCCAATGGACCAAAGCGGTCTGATATTATCTATCGGAAGAAATAAACAATAAAAGCTAAGGTGGTTAAATCTTCTATTTGACCACCTTATTGCACTTTTATATGAAATAGGAGTTATGGATGAATTACAGCGAACGCAGGATTCTTCAGAAACAGGAGAATTTGATATCAAGCAGCCGCAAAGTCAAAAATCGGATTCAGGTGTGGTTTGCGGTGTTGGTAGTTATATTGGTAATGGCAGTGTTGTTAGTTACCTCTTTTTGTGTTGCCGGAATCGTTCGTGGCTTGTGTGATGCCGCACCAGCGGTGAGCTCTCTGGAAATGATGCCGGAGGGATATGCCACCACCATTTATGATGCAGAGCATCATCAGACACAGACCTTGATGGGCTCGGATGCAAATCGGGAATATGTGGAATTATCTCAGATTCCGGAAAGTGTACAACACGCTTTTGTAGCGATTGAGGATGCCAGGTTTTATGAGCATTATGGTGTGGATATGAAAGGAATTCTGCGAGCAGTCTATTCTGGGATTTCCACAGATGAGGGACTGCAGCAGGGAGCTAGTACCATTACGCAGCAGTTGCTGAAAAACCAGGTGTTTGGTGGGGGAAATGAAAAAACGTTCTTTACCAAATTATCTCGTAAGGTACAGGAGCAGTATTTGGCGGTTCAGTTAGAGAATAAGATGAGCAAAGAGCAGATTTTGGAGTATTATTTGAATACCATCAATCTGGGGCAGAATACGCTGGGGATACAGACTGCATCCAAGCGGTATTTTAATAAAGATATTTCTCAAATTACCCTATCTGAATCTGCGGTATTGGCAAGCATTGCCCAGAATCCAACACAGTATAATCCTATTTCTCAGCCACAGAACAACAGTGAACGCCGCAAGATTGTTCTTAAAAAAATGTTGGAACAGAAGTATATTGAGGAAGAGGAATATGAAGATGCTTTGGCAGACGACATTTATACCAAAATCGAAAATGTGAATCAGAAAAAAAGTACACTGAAAGAGAATGTGAATTCCTATTATGTGGACGCTGTGATTGACAGTGTATTGGAGGATTTAAAGCAGAAACTCGGCTATACAGAGACACAGGCATATAATGCGATTTATCGAGGTGGACTTAAAATTTATAGCTGTCAGGATCAGAAGCTGCAGGAGATTTGTGACGATGTAATCAGTGATGATGCAAATTATCCGACAGGAACCAAGTCCTATTTGTCCTATCATTTATCGGTACAGGAGGTAGATGGGACTGTGAATGAATACACGGAAAATAATATAAAGAATTATTTTGAAGAAAGCGGAAAGGAGATTAGTCTATACTTTGACCGCAAGTCCAGTGCAAAAAAATATATCAAGAAATTCCGCCGTGCTATGTTATTGGCGGGGGGAACGGTGCAGGCAGAGCAGACACATATGATCAAACAGCCACAGGCATCTTTTGTTCTGATGGAGCAGTCCACAGGAAAAATTCGTGCTGTTGTGGGAGGGCGGGGAGATAAAATGGCAAACCGTACCTTGAATCGTGCCACAGCTTCTATGCGTCAGCCAGGCTCTACCTTTAAGATTCTGTCTACTTATCTGCCGGCGTTGGATAGTTGTGGGATGACTTTGGGGACAGTGCAGGATGATGCTCCTTATCAGTATGATGGTACCAAGGTTAAGGTGCATAACTGGAATGGGGAGGCGTATCGGGGCTTAACCACACTTCGCGCCGGAATTGTCAATTCTATGAATATTGTTACGGTCAAAGCTTTTGAGCAGGTTACCCCGCAGACAGGTTTTGATTATCTGAATAACCTGCATTTTACCACCTTGGTGGTGGAACGGAAAGACGAGGAGGGAAAAGTATATACAGATCTACAGCTGCCTACCGCATTAGGTGGATTGACTGACGGTGTAACGAATCTGGAATTGACGGCAGCCTATGCCAGCATTGCTAACAGTGGAAAGTATAATAAGCCGATTTTCTATTCCAAAGTAGTGGATTATTACGGCAATGTCTTGCTGGAGAATAAGGAGGAATCTACTCGTGTAATGAAGGAAAGTACGGCATGGTTGTTGACGGATGCCATGGAAGAAGTTATCACTGGTGGAACTGGCAAGGCACTGGCATTAGAGAATCCGGATATTGCATTAGCAGGTAAGACAGGAACTACGTCAGACAATAGTGACTATTGGTTTGAGGGATACACGCCGTATTTTACTGCAGGGATTTGGACTGGATATGACAGTGAATTACAGCAGCAGGATGGAAATTACCATAAAAAGATGTGGAAAGAAATTATGGATCGGGTGCATCAGGAAAAAGACTGCCAGAAACAAGGTTTTGAGAAACCGGAGGGAATTGTCAGCAGCAAAATATGCATTAAGTGTGGAAATCAGGCAGTTATGGGACTATGTGATGAGGCTTATGGCGGTTCTGCAATGCGGGTTGAATATTTTGCCAAAGGTTCTGAACCCAAAAAGAAATGTGACTGTCATGTGAGGTATAAAGTCTGTCGGTCCTCTGGTCAGATGGCAACGACAAGGTGCTCCGACCAGAATTGTTATTATCAGGTATATCTAAAAAAGGAAGAATCTGCTGAAACCATGGATAGTCCTTATTTAGTGCCAGAGCGTTTGTCTGTATTCTGTGGGATTCATGGAACGGAAGATTAATTCCCTCAGTAGGGTCAAGAAAAAACTTGATTTTTTGCGGGAAATGCGATAGAATAATGTTTAGCGCTGAAATAGCTCAGTTGGTAGAGCACTTCACTCGTAATGAAGGGGTCGTCGGTTCGAGTCCGATTTTCAGCTTTGAACAGAAAAACATAACACACATGTAGAAGGTACAGAAGACATCTTGAAAGGAAAGATATGGTATTTTTTGAAATTCCTCTGATATTTCTACATTTTTTCTGGTTTTCGGTTGTATATCCTCTTCACAAAAGGCTTAAAATCGTGTATAATAACTATGTGCGTAAATGAGAGTAGTTTTAGTGATTACAACATATAATCAATTTATCGTGAAACAATCTGGAGATAAAGCAGAGAGAGGGCAGAGTGGCTATGGGATTATTTGGCAAAAAAGCAGAGACCTATACAGCTGAATATGAAGATGTAATCCGGGTTTTTGGTAAGATGAGAAAAAACGATGAGATCATCGTATCTTTTCATAATATGTCAGAGATTCAAATTGGTTTGAAAATTGAGCAGATCATATATAAGCTAGTCAATTTAGAACAACTAGGTGGCATATCTAATGGTGTTGATGGGACATCGACGGTTACATTTAAGAGAACGAATTAGCTGTATACATAAGTAACACATAAATGTAGATGAT
>CAMWKN010000330.1 GCA_947174825.1 uncultured Clostridium sp. | reverse complement strand
TTGCGGAGGAGTCTACGGCATGGGCAGGTGTC
Organism: uncultured Clostridium sp.; assembly: GCA_947174825.1. The sequence goes on along the minus strand of CAMWKN010000330.1, from coordinate 3,639 downwards.
ACTTCGCCAGCATCCCTAAAAGGCTTGGGATTCCTGTTCAAATGGAATATGGGATGGATGAATGATTTTCTGGAATATATGCAGATGGATCCGCTGTTCCGTTCCGGAAACCATGGCCGTCTGACTTTCAGTATGCAGTACGCATATAGCGAGAATTTCATACAGGTTCTTTCCCATGATGAAGTGGTTCATGGCAAGGGATCTATGATTAATAAGATGCCGGGGGAGGATCCGGATAAGTTTGCTAATCTCCGTACAGCATATGGATTTATGTACGGACATCCAGGTAAGAAATTATTATTCATGGGACAGGAATTTGCCCAGTTCCGTGAGTGGAGTGAGAAACGGAGTCTGGATTGGTTCCTTTTGGATGAAGCATATAATAAGCAGATGCAGGATTATGTTCGGGAGTTAAATAAGCTGTATCAGAAATACGATTGCCTGTATGTCAAAGATTATGATCCAGCAGGTTTTGAGTGGATGAGCTGCATGGATGCTGATCACAGTACAGTTAGCTTTGTCCGCAGAGGAAGTAGTGACAAGAATCATTTGCTGTTCGTATGTAATTTCACACCAGTACAGCGGGATAAGTTCCGGGTAGGAGTTCCGTGTTCCGGTAAATATGAGCTGATATTATCTTCGGATGAGAAACGCTTTGGCGGTACTGCTGTGAAGAACACGAAACAGGTAACAGCGCAGAAGGAGGAACATGATGGCAGGGATTACTCCATTCAGATGAATCTGCCTCCTCTGTCTGTCACAGTATACCGATTTGATTATCATTCATAAATGTGTTATAATCTCCTCGCAGGCAAATGCCTGTGGTTTTGCGAAAGAATTGAAGGAGAAAAGAGGAAAACTATGAATGATATGGTGACAGTAATGCCAGTGTTGGCGGTCAAACCATGGTTGGTCATAATGGTTGTATTAATCGTGGTGTTAGTGGCAGCTTTCGTGGCATTGACAATCTATGGCAAGAAACTACAGGATAGACAGGAGTCTTCCCAGAAGGAATTAGAAGCGGCAGCGCAAAGCATGAAACTTCTGGTCATAGATAAAAAGAAGATGAAGTTTAAGGATTCTGGGCTCCCTGCTATGGTGTTGGATCAGGTTCCCAAGTATATGCGTGGACGTAAGGTGCCGATTGTCAAGGCAAAAATCGGACCAAGAATTATGTCTTTGATCTGTGAGGAAAAAGTGTATGATTTGATTCCGGTGAAGAAAGAGATCCGGGCAACGGTCAGCGGCATCTATATTATGGATGTTAAGGGACTTCGTGGTGGTTTAGAGCAAGTGGATCCCAAGAAAAAGAAGAAAAAGCTGGGAGAGAAGCTTCGGGAAAAAGCGGATCAGCAGCAAAAGGAATTAAAGCAGCAAAAAGCCATCAAAGAAAAAGAATTGGGCAAACGCAAAAAATAAAATTACATCACATTATAAAAAAGGAAGCGATAATCATATCACTTCCTTTTTTGCTATACACTTGATTCCACAGAGATTTTCATGTCGCAGTCTGACACATGCATGCCGTTTAACTCTAAAGCGTATTGAATCATTAGGTCGATGCGCTTTTCTGTTGTCTGGATCTGCAATGTGGTGGTATGTATCGTCATGTCAAACACGCCCAGAGGAGTTTGGTAAAATCCATGAAAAGTATGATTTTCTGCAAAATGCATTTCCGTCTGAATGGCACCTTTTTTGACCAATGTAAACTGTGAATCCTGAATTTTCATGATATTTTTGGTGGAACCGCCAGCGTTACCTGCATCATCTGTCAAGATTTCTTCATATAATATTACATCCATATCTGGCAGAGAACGATACGTTCCAGAATGGACGGTTTCCATGGTTTCGCTTTCCTGATCTACGGTCTGTGTGCCACGGACAGTAATTAGGACATTTTTGATCATTCCTTATCTCCTTTATTTTCCATTATTGCTTTCATGCCCATTTTTTCCAGCTGATTACATTTTTTTTGCAAATATAATACGGTGTAGTTCTGTTTGACAGGGGTTCCTTGGTAGTACATATAATGACCAATATATGATGGATTCCACACATGTGCTATGTCATATGTATATGCAGGCTTACATTGATATTCCAGATCAGGCATATTGATTGCTTGTTCTAATAGTTCTTGATTCCATTTAATTTTTGTTTTCTGCCAAGGGATATTTTCATCCTGTAGAACCCGTTCTTCAAAAAAATCATCATAGATCTCATATTGTTCAAAATAGGGATCGTCTACAACATTGGCGACTTTCCATTGTCCTTTTTTGTTCACAATAAAAACATAATGCGTATAATCGCAAACTATAGTATTAGTAGATATCCGTATTGTCAGAACTGCCTGGTTATCAGGTATTTCACTGAGGGGATATTGGATCTCAACCGGGATGTAATTTGCTATCTGAAATGCTGTAATTTCATTTAATAGGAGCAACCACAATATGTAGGAAGACAGCAGAAGAAGCGTTGCACAGGCTTTGATTTTTCTTCTCCATTGAAAATAATTCATCGGACACCTCCCTTGCACTCCCGCTAAAAGGGGAGGGGGCTAGTTATTTCAGCAGTTCCTCCCACTGTTCTGCCCGGAATCCTGGAAAAACCCCGCGATCTGTGACCAAAAGGGGACGTTTTACCAACATGCCATCTGTGGCTAAGAGCTGATATTGCTCCTCTTCGCTCATCTCTGGAAGCTTGTCCTTTAATTTCATTTCTTTGTATAAATTTCCGCTGGTGTTAAAGAAACGTTTTAAAGGCAGTCCGCTCTTGGCATGCCATTGTTTTAATTCTTCACTGCTAGGGTTTTCTTCCCGGATGGGTCTGATCTCAACCGCATATCCCATATCTTCTGCCCATTTTAAGGCCTTTTTACAGGTGGAACATTTATCGTAACATAGTATTGTCGGTTTCATAGTAATCCTCCATTTCTGTTGTGGTAGTTTGTTTCTGATATAATCTTTCATTTGTATCCGCTGTATATCTGTCCTGGCAAGAGTATCATTGGAATCTTTACACTAAGACGATTTCTTCGTTTCGATCAATATGGTTGAAATAAGGGCATATATTATGGTAATAAGCGTGATGGCGGCAACAGGATAAAGGGTCCCTGGCCATTCTGTTATTACATAGATAGCATTCGACAAAAAAAGAGTTCCGACTAGACAAAATGTGATGCCTGATTGTCGATAATAGGGTTTTTTATTCATTTTCTGCCGTTCTTCCTGGGAGGCGAATATATATGCATTATTCAGCAGGAATCCCTTTTCTTTAAGCTGAAAAAAGCCAGCGACATAAAATGCAATAGCCAGTAATAGGCAGATGATCGTTGCGATGTTTGTTGGTGCATTCATTCTAATCCCCCTCCAATCTCAATGTAATTTGAGAATATCTTAACATAATGACGGGAGAAAGGAAAGTCAAACTGTTATTACGACCTAACGCTGTTTGATCCAGTCAAAAATCGCAGAATGAAATTCTGGTTTGGTTGATGGAGCTGGGGTGGGAGTGCTTTGGTTTGACAGGCTGTGATATGCCTCTTCTGACAGGGAATCCTCCAATTTTTTCTTAGATGGCTCTGGAACTTCGGCTGTGGTTTCATTTACAAAGCAAAGGCTTGGAAACAGAACACACCCCCAG
>CAMWKN010000329.1 GCA_947174825.1 uncultured Clostridium sp. | reverse complement strand
CCCCATACCGGAGCGGAGACTACATTGCTTCGCAGGAAACCAGGAGATATTGTCAATCTGGAAAATGATATCGTGGGAAAATATGTGGAGCGGTTTCTGACCATACCTGCATCGGGGGCGGAGCAGCAGAAGCAGAGTGGTATTGATTTGGAGTTTCTGGCAGGACACGGTTTTCTGTGACCGATTTCTGCTAAGCTATTGCAAAAGTGGGAATGATTCGATTATCATAAAAAGTAGGAGGATATAAATTCATGAGTAATTACAGTTTCAGCAGCATTGATGAGATCATTGCGGATCTGCAGGCAGGAAAAATTATTGTTATGATTGATGACGAGGATAGGGAAAATGAGGGAGATGTGATCTGCGCCGCAGAGCATGCAACCCTGGAGAATGTGAATTTTATGGCAAGCTATGCCAAAGGCTTGATCTGTATGCCAATGGATGAAGCATATACCAAAAAGCTGGGCTTACGGCAGATGTGCGAGATCAACACGGACAATCACTGTACTGCTTTTACCGTGTCTATTGACCATGTGGACACCGTAACCGGAATTTCTGCACAGGAGCGGTCCGTGACAGCCATGAAGACGGTGGCACCGGATGTGAAACCGGAAGATTTCAGGATGCCGGGACATATGTTTCCGTTGCAGGCAAAGAGTGGCGGTGTTTTGGAGCGAAACGGTCATACCGAGGCAACGGTGGATCTAATGAAAATTGCCGGGCTGGAACCAGTGGGACTGTGCTGTGAGATTATGAAAGAAGACGGTACCATGGCACGGACGCCGGATCTGATTGAATTTGCGGAAAAACATCAGTTAAAATTCGGACGTATTGCGGATCTGGTGCAGTACCGCAAGGAACATGAGATACTGGTGGAATGTGTCGCCAAGGCAAAAATGCCTACCCGTTATGGAGAATTTACAATTCACGGATATGTTAATAAACTGAATGGAGAGCATCATGTGGCTTTAGTGAAGGGAGACATTACCGATGGGGAACCGGTATTATGCCGGGTACATTCTGAGTGTCTGACAGGGGATGCATTGGGTTCTGCCCGCTGTGACTGTGGACAGCAATATGATGCGGCAATGAAACGGATTGCAGAAGAGGGCAGAGGTGTGTTATTATACATGCGTCAGGAAGGGCGTGGTATTGGTCTGATCAATAAGATTCGTGCCTATGAACTGCAGGATCGTGGCAGGGATACGGTGGAGGCTAATCTGGAGTTGGGATTTCCGGAGGATGCCAGAGATTATACCATTGGAACCCAGATTCTGGTGGACCTGGGGATTCGTAAATTGCGTCTGCTGACCAACAATCCAGCGAAGGTATATGGTCTGGCAGGATATAACCTGGAAATTGTGGAGCGGGTGCCGATAGAGATGGAGCCGGGACAGTATGACCGCTTTTATTTAAAGACTAAGCAGGATAAGATGGGACATATTTTACACATTTAAAATCTATATATAATAGAATGGAGGATCATTATGAGAGTAGTAGAAGGAAATGTAGTAGCAGAAGGTTTGAAAATTGGTATCGTGGGATCCCGTTTCAACGAGTTTATCGTGTCGAAGCTGATTAGCGGTGCCAGAGACGGACTGGTTCGTCATGGTGTGGCAGACGATGACATTACTTTGGCGTGGGTACCAGGTGCCTTTGAGATTCCTTTGGTTGCAAAAAAGATGGCAATGTCCGGCAAGTATGATGCAGTGATTTGCCTGGGGGCGGTTATTCGCGGTGCTACCAGTCATTACGATTATGTGTGTGCGGAGGTTTCCAAGGGTGTGGCAGCAGTTGGTTTGGAAAGCGGTATTCCGGTTATGTTCGGTATTGTAACCACTGATAATATTGAGCAGGCGATAGAGCGTGCCGGTACCAAGGCAGGAAATAAGGGATATGACTGTGCCTTGGGTGCTATTGAAATGATTAATTTGAATAAACAGTTATAGAAAGGATAATTCAGGTGTGGAGGTCTGGGCAGCAGAGATTCAAGGATGCATTGACAGACAGGGAGATGGAACCTGAATAAGGGAAGTATGTTTCAGAATTTATATCCGGATGAAGATTACCCCTCGGCGTATGTCATTGATTATGAGGCATATTATGGCAAGGGGTACCGAGGCATTTTATTCGATGTAGATAATACGCTGGTGGAGCATGATTATCCGGTTACACTGGAGGCGATTGCATTATTTGAGCGTCTGAAAGCAATCGGATATGAGACTTGTATCATTTCTAATAATAAGGAGAACCGTGTCAAGCCCTTAGCAGATACTCTGGAGTCCAAGTATGTCTATAAGGCAGGGAAGCCTTCGGCAAGGGGCTATTTAGAGGGAATGGAGTCTATGGGAACGACACCAGAACATACCATGTTTGTGGGGGATCAGATTTTTACAGATATCTGGGGGGCTAATCGGGCAGGGGTTCATTCGATACTGGTTGAACCCATCGCCAAACATGAAGAGATTCAGATTATTTTGAAACGCCGTCTGGAATGGTTTGTTCTGCGGAGCTATCGCAAGAATAGGAAGAAACTTCCACTCTTTTAACAGGAATATCGAAGGATTTTCTCCGGCATATTAATCTGGTCATAGATGCGATGGTATGCCTGTGGGGAGAGTTCTTCGATATAATTTTTTTCAAATTGTTTGGTGTTGCCTTTTTGGATTATGGTATCTACAGCTTTATTATAGGCGATGGCGGCTTCTGTTAGGGAATGATAACGTCCCACCAGGTAGTTGCCGTGGATATGGATTCGGGTGGTATATATGGTATGCCCCTGCTTCGTGCTTACTGTGACACCATGATAGGGATTGATGATTTCAATATTGGAATAGCGGTAATCGCTGGAGTTTCCATTTACAAAGCGATAATCGATGCCCAATCTGCCGAAGTTACGGATACCATAACGGGAATGAATATTAGTCTGCATACCGTATTCTGCCACGAAGAGATGGTTGCCCCGTCGCATGATGGAATGATTGGAATAGTAAAACAAATCATCGACATCAAAGAGCAGAACATCCTTTGGAGATAAAAAATATTGAAAGAAATTGCTGCGCAGATAGATCGGAGTTTTACAATAAATTCCATTATTCTTGAAATTGAGCAGTGTAATCCATTTGCGGAAAGGGAGTACCGGAAACCGGTCTGCATGATAGTCGTCTGGCTGATAGTCTGCCTGGTCTGCCAAAAGTGTGGAAGCAGTCTGGTATGCCAGATGAGCTGCAGTCTCATCTTCATAACCACCTAGGCTGATATGTTTGGAACGATATGTGATAGAAGAACGGTAGTAAATAGTACCGTCCTTTTTTTGTGCCTGAAATACTCCGGACTGCATGGGGATTCCTCCTTTGCTCTGAGTTCCTGCTAAATAATATCAATACATTTCTGCTTATGTCCTTGGTATCATTTTAACACAGATGTCATCCTTCTGGTACTTTTTTGTTGGCGTACCAATATATAGGAGCATTTCTTTTCGATAAAAAAGTGAGCTGCCATGAATAGGCAGCCCACAAAAGGCAAGAAAACGATAAGTTGGGGGTAGGCAATATATGATTTTAACCGATACCATCATCCTGATAATCTGAGGCCTTTGGTTTGTAGATTTTCTTTACCTTAAATTTTTTCGTCTTGCTCCATTTGCTATAGGATGCTCTGTTTTTGGTATAGTAACGTACCTGGA
>CAMWKN010000328.1 GCA_947174825.1 uncultured Clostridium sp. | reverse complement strand
TAAAGCAGAGCAAGGAATCCATGGACTTGTTAGAGTATTCTGAATGTCTGAGTCCCACAACAGGGATACAGATACAGTTGCCGGTATTGTTGGTGGAGTACCACTTTTCGGACAAGGCGTCGGTGGAAAAATATATTCAATTGTTGGGTATGGTGCCGGCATATTTTCAAGAAATACTGCAGTTTGAGGAACAGAAGTCGGCAAATGGTTTATTTATGAGTGATCGTACACTAGAATTAATTTTATCCGGTTGTGAAAATTTTATTTCAAATCCGGAGCAGAATTATCTCATCACTACCTTTGAAAGCCGTTTGCAGAATATACAAATGACGGAAGAAGAAAAGAAGTCACTGGCGGAGGCAAATCGGGAAGCAGTGTTGAAACAGCTTATTCCGGCGTATCAGTCATTGATGGATGGATTGACGAAATTAAAAGGAAGTGGAAAAAACAAAAAGGGTTTATGTGGTCTAAAAAAGGGACAGGACTACTATGCACATCTGGTACATAGTAAAACGGGATCTAACCGTTCTATTTCAGAAATTTCAGGATGGTTGGATAAGACCATAGAAGAGAATAAAAAAGTTATGGCTAATTTGGCAGTGGAGGACAGGGAGATTTACACGAAGGCGCAACAGGTTCAGTATCCCTGCGAAAAAGCAGAAGAAAGCATACAGTATTTACAGAAGGAGATTGTAAAAGATTTTCCGGCTTTACCAGAGGGGATTGACTGTCAGGTAAAATATGTGGACAAATCCTTGGAAGATGTTATGAGTCCGGCATTTTATCTGACGCCATGTCTGGATGACTATCAACACAATACCATGTATCTTAATGGAAGTTCCAGTTATGACTTATCCAAAGCATTTACAACGATTGCGCATGAGAGTTATCCTGGACACCTCTATCAAACTTGTTATTTTATGTCAAAGGAACATAGCCCGGTTCGTAATATTGTTAACATCAGTGGTTATACAGAGGGATGGGGAACTTATGCGGAGCTGTATAGCTACAATCTGGCGGGCTTGGAGACGGGGATACAGACGTTATTGTATACCAACACATTATTGACTTTAGCGATTTATGCCAAGGCGGATCTGGAAGTCAATTATAATGGATGGAGCCAGAAACAGCTAAGGGATTACCTGTCTGATTTTGGATTCAGCAAAACCAGCAGCCAGGCTATTTATGATACAGTGGTTGCAGAACCAGCCAGCTATATGCCATATACGTTGGGGTATTTGGAAATTGAATCATTACGGGAGAGGGCAGAGCAGAAGCTGGGGGAGAAGTATTCTATTCAAAAGTTTCATGAATTTTTTTTACAGACGGGCCCTGCGCCATTTGTCGTCTTGCAGGATCGGCTGGATCAGTGGGCAAAAAAGGAGAGATAAAAAATACACTGTATTAGATACAGTGTATTTCTGTGAGTCTGCACTCGTATTATTGTTATCTAGACTTTTACTGGTTGTTTTCTGCGTTCCGTGCTTTTCTTCTTTCCGATTTATTTTGGTACATTTTTTTATCAGCAGCAATGATGAGAGATTCAATATCCAAGTCTGCAGACAGTTGGCAGGCAGATAAGCCAACGCTGGCTGCGACAGGGTATGGCTTGTTAGAAACTCCTGGCATTTGTTGGATAGCTTCATTAAGGTTCTGTGACATGGTTTCTGCAGGATATGCATCCAAATGATCAGACAAAATAGTGCAGGTAAATTCATCGCCGCCGAAACGTGCACAAATTGAGGAGTTGTCATAGCTTTTACATACTTTAACAATGGATTTTGCCAGCGTAACAATGGCAAAGTCACCTTCTGCATGTCCAAAGGTATCATTGATATATTTTAACTTATCCATGTCAATGGAAATAATATATAAATATTTACCCATATTTTCTTCCTCAGAGAGCAGAGATCTTAATTCCTGATAAAATCCTCGACGGTTGTTGACATTGGTCAGGGGATCATAGAGTGATAGTTGGGAAATCTCATTATATGCCTCTGTTAGATTCTTGTTTAATTCCTGTAATTGTCGGTTATGTATTACAGAATTAATGGAATGGGATAAAAACATGGCAAATTCATTACAGCGCTGTAAACTTCTGTCATCAAGTTCGTAAAATGCTTCTATAACATATCCGTAGACATCCTTGCCAGTGTTCAGCAAACGTACTACCATAACATTTTCGTTTTTATCATTCTCAATAAATTCATGGAAACCTGGTAATAGCTCTGTGACAGGGAATCTTTCTCCCGGTTCAGCAAATTCTCCGTGATGTCCCCGGAGAAGGGTTACCATTTCTCCATAATTCTTAGGCGATTCATTGGATTCCAGTAACTCTGATTTGATACAGACGAAATGGAAGTGGTCGCTCCACATTTTAACCGTTTCTGGTAAAATTTTTGCGATTTCCATAAAATCATTAATTTTCAATAAAGAAGTAACCATCTGATTCATAGACAGATTATGCCAGGTACAGTCACCGATATTTTCATATAGGGTGGATATAATCTGATTGCGGTCATGAAAAACTTTAGGCTTACAACCGCAGGACTGGCTTTCAATCAGAGCAAAATCTATATCACAATCAGAAGGCGATATCTGCCCAGTGGAATCCGCCTGTTCAATTTGATCAAATATAAATTCAATGCATCTTTGGTAATTAGGATCGCAGGTAGCAAGAATCGGGGTGTGATATCTTCCTTGTGGTATTCCGTCAAAACCGGTTACAATGATATCATCCGGAACCTTGTAGCCATATTGCTTTAGTACGGAACAGGTAGTAATAGCCATGGAATCATTGGCACAGATAATTGCATCTGGCAGAGGAGAATTTTCCTTCAGAAATTTCTTAACTGCAGCTCTGGATGGTCTGTCCCAAAAATCGCCATATCCAAGGCGGTTTTCCTCAAACGGAATCTGATATTCCTCTAATACTTTTTTATAGATGGCAATGCGTTCCTCGGAAAAAGGATTTCCCTTAAAACCAGCCAGCATATTGATATGTTGGGCATGATGCTCCTCGATGACATGGCGAACCATTTGTTCAAATCCATTGCTATAATTCATTTTTAAATTATAGCAACCATCTATTTCACAATCCAAAGAAAAAACAGGTATATTCTTCTCTCGTCCTATTCTAATGATTTGCTGGATCAGCGTCTGGTTTTTGATGGTTTCTGCCAGAATAACCAGGCTGCTGAAATTCAGATATTTACTTAATTCAAACAATTGGTATTCTCCCAGAATATCATCTGTGTCTTCCAGAGAATCCGTATTTGCGGAAAATGTAATTACATAGTATCCCAATTTGTTACCATAGTCTCTTATTTCAGAAATAAAACGTAACGCATTTTGGTCAAATATTCGGGTTCCGCATATACCAATGAGTTTTTTTTCTTCTTTCATGTCTGCCCTCTTGTTATGATTCATCATGGTTCCATTTTTGAAGTCTGTTTTACATAGGTCTTCATAATATTACATTAATGTGTCAATTATAGCATTTTCGTATTTTATGGTCAAGGAGTTCAGTGGTAATATTCTTCGCTTTCCTGATTTAGAAAATCAAATTCCTGAGCAACTTGAGTTAATAATTTTCGTACTGGTAAATGTTGTGGGCAGATCTCTTCGCATTTTCCACAGTGAATACAGTCAGAAGCTTTGCCGTTTTTGACTGTATGGACAGTGTTATAATAGA
>CAMWKN010000327.1 GCA_947174825.1 uncultured Clostridium sp. | reverse complement strand
CAAATACACCGTTATCCATGTTAATCGCTGTAATAACTGCCTGACCGGTCTGTCGACCAGAGGTAATGGTTGCCTTGGTATTTCCCTCCAGGGCAGTGACCGTTACTTTACTAGGATCAGAAGTCAGCCACTGAATATTCTGGGTACCGGTAAGTTTGGTATCCAGCACTTCCGTCTTGCCTTCTCCATCTAAAACTACCACGTTAGGAGTAATTCGAAAACTGTTGGCAGCCTCAACCACCGTAATCCGACAGGTGGATGTATGATTAATTCCCTCCGAATCCAACCAAGTCAAAGTAACATGAACCGGCTGATTGGTAGGCGTCTTTTTGGTGGCTGTAATGGTGGCATACTGTCCGGTTACACCATCATTATTGGATGTCTGGATAGATACATAAGACGGATCGCTGACTGACCAGGTAAAACGACTAGGATCTACCACCTCACCAGAGCCAATCTCACCATATAATGACAACGTGGATCCCACCGGCATAATGGCGCTGGTCTGATTCAGCGAAAATTCTTCTGTAACATGTACAGTTACATAAACTGTCTGATTTTCTGGACTTGAACTAACCCCCGGTATACTAATATCAGAATCCCTAAGGGTTACAATGACTCGTCCTGTTCCCAAATTCTTAGCATCAATGGTAACACCATCCGATCTCAAACCTATGTATGTCTCGGTGGACGGATATTCTGCTAAATCATAGGAAACATTAAAATATTGACGGAACATATTCTCCGGAATATTGAATGCCTCTGCCAAATTATAAGAACCATGGATATTAACCGTTACTTCCTTGTCCTCATACTTTGCTAATACTCTCGCCCGCAATGAAACCGGCTGACAGGCAGGAGGATTTTCATGAGCATCCTCAAAATTAGTATAGGTTCCCTTCACATAAAACTGGATCGTATAAACTCCAGCCTTGGCATCTATACGGAACTGGCTATTATTTTCAATCCATTGCAGCTTGGCATCATTTCCATCCGGACCCATATTTCCCAAGGAATCTCGTACTAATACAGCACTTTCACCCTCTCCTTTGGAAATAACCCAAATCAGCTTATCGCCCACAAGCTCCAGAGGATTTCGCACAGATTGTATGGAAACTCCCATTTTATCCCCGTTGTTAAATACTTCAGTCTGTGTTGGCGCATTAATCGGACCAGCAATTACCTTGTCATCCTGTAATGGATCCGTAACCTGAGGACGAACATATACCTGGATAGAATCCGCATAGTTAAGCGTACCATCTGTATACTCCACCGTCAGGGTTGCCACACCTGCCCCCTCTGCCTTGATATATGGTTTATTGTCAGACGTGTTATTTACCGAAAATACGTCCTCATTGCTACTTCTCCATACGGCTGCTGTATCCACAGCACTACCAAAGATCAAGTTTAGTTTTTCTGGTTCATCTTTTGCAGAAGAACCAAAGTTTATTTTGGTACCATAATCCATAACCAGTGCTTTTCGGGTATCATCCGGTTTGATCCGCTCCATGGATACCCCTTGGGGTTTATTGTTGGATAAATATTCATTGATAGAGAACACGACACTGACAGTCAGAGAAATAACTTCTTCCTGCCCTGCCAGTTCTCCCTGGGTATGCTTAATTTTCACATTTAACAGGACATTCCCCACCCGATCCTGGACTGTCAGTCTACCGGTATTATCCACTTGCAAAATAGATGTATCTGTACTGCTCCATTCGCATACATCATTGGTTTCCAATCCCTGGGTAATCGTCAGAGTGTCTGTTGCACGACGCAGCTCCATCGTACCACCTGCCGGCACTTGATCACCGTTACTGTTGGTAAAAACATATGGTCCTGCTGCCTGTGATACATCCAAATGCCGATATAGTCCCACAGCCGTAAATACGACCAGACAGACCGCAAATATCCCTGCGATCCATTTCCACTTACTCCGAATAGATAACCCTCGTTTCATCGTCTTCCTCCTTGACTACGTTCAACTGGTTTACATTTATATCGTCCAATTTGGGTAAAAAATTTATCCAGACTTGACTTAGTTTCACTTCGCATAGTGTTTTTTCGTGCGTTAGTGAAACTTCAAGTCTTACTCAATTTCTTCCCAGTTATGATACACATCCTGCACATCATCGTCCTCATCCAACAAATCCAGAGTCCGCTGTAGTTGCTTAATGTCCTTTTCATCAGATAAGGTAACATAAGTCTGTGGCAACATTGTGACTTCTGCACTGACCATGGCAACTCCTGCCTCCTCCAAGGCACTATGTACCGCTGCGAAATCAGATGGTGCTGTAGTAATTTCGTAGGAATCATCTTCTTCCACAAAATCCTCTGCTCCTGCATCCAAAGCCGTCATCATCAGATCATCGGCATCCATATCACACTCTTCTTTATCTATAATAATCTGTCCTTTTTCATCAAACATATAGGAAACGCAACCCTGGGTTCCCACACTGCCACTTCCCTTAGTAAAGGCATTACGAACATTGCTGGCAGTACGATTCTTATTATCTGTCAGTGCCTTTACGATAATTGCCGTACCGCTGGGACCATATCCCTCATAGGTCACTTCCTCATAATTAACGGCATCCATATTCCCGGCTGCTTTCTTAATTCCACGCTCAATGGTATCGTTCGGCATGTTGTTTGCCTTTGCCTTGGCAATCACATCCCTGAGTTTTCCGTTGTTGTCCGGATCCGGTCCTCCCTCTTTGACTGCAACCGCAATTTCCCTTCCCAGAATGGTGAAAATCTTGCCCTTGGCAGCATCATTTTTCTCTTTCTTATGTTTAATGTTTGAAAATTTAGAATGTCCTGACATATTATTCTATTCCTCCATATTTCTATCATAATTGACCAGCGGACGAGTCCCATTTTTCATGCTGTACCAGCCCACTGATATCTGTGCATATTGGTAAAATGTTAAATACTCCACCCCTTATTGTACCACCAAACTGTCTTACTGTCTATCCTCATAGCGTTTTTCATATTTTAAAATGTCCAAAAATGCATAAATTCACTGTTTTCGTATGTTATATTTTTATTTTTCAAATCCTACACTTGTATAGTTTAATATTTAAAAGTTTTTTTATATACAACAGTACCAATAGATGATATATAAATATGTTACTGCACCCTATACTGGTAACAGGAGGGGGTGATATACGTGGAAACAGCTTCTTTTCTTCTCTCTATCGTGGCAAGTGTAGTCGCCTACTACATATGCAAGTGGTTGGATAGGGAAGATAAGCAGTAACCAGCCCAAAAGATCAGCTCACCTTGACGAGCAAGAACCCCCAATAGCGGCAACTATTGGGGGTTCGATTTTGTGACATACTGAAAACAACTTCTTTTTTTTCTGCCTGTTAGAATTATAGCATATGCAGAACAAACTTGCAAGCATGCACATCCTCTTCACTTTACATTTCGTTTATCCCTGTCATTCCCCATGCACTAATTCACCAATCCGCCGACACACAGCCGGCACCTCCCCCACGGAATGAATCGCACACATGACAGTATCATCCCCAGCAATAGTGCCTACCACGCCAGGCAGTTCCAGATTATCCACGGCAGCCGCCACCGCCATTGCCATGCCGGATATGGTCTTGATAACCAATATATTTTCAGCTGGCTCCATGGAAATCAAACCGTCCTGCAGCACACGGACATATTTTTGAAACAGATCCACCT
>CAMWKN010000326.1 GCA_947174825.1 uncultured Clostridium sp. | reverse complement strand
TGCAAATTCATTTTCTTAACATTGGGAACATAAGAAATATCTGAGTTTAATACTCCTTCGTCAAAAATATATGAGGAAATAACGTTTCCTTTCCCTAGTAATACCCCGCCTGTTTCATAAGAATACTTGTTAAAAGCATCTCTCATATCATTCATAACTGATCTTAATATAAATAATTCCATATATAACAATCCGTGCACTTTTATGTCACACTATAAGTTTCTTTCTAATAGTGTATATTATTTCTTCTCAAAACTTGTACAACCACTGACACTTGAATCAGATTTCACATATGATTTGACAATGTCACACCAATATCCTGAACAATAACCTAAAGTCAAAACATCTTCCTGGTATTCATTTTTATCAATATGTTTACAGTCCCAACATGTATAACTACAGCAGCAACCCTCTGGCATAATAAAAGTATTGTTTCTTTTCATATGTATTTACCTCCCTTAAAAGTACACGGATCATTACTTCGCAAAATTCCGATTATCCGAAGCTGATAGTCCCTCTTTTGAGCTATCATTTCTGAACTTATTTTGGCAGGCCACTAGTTCATTAGCTACTTAACCAATATAAATCCAACCAAGAAATCCCTTTTTGAAAAAAGATAATTTTTTCTTTAACCCCATCACAAAAACTCGAACCTCAGAATTCATTGTAAGTATAGCATCAAATTTAGCTATTTCTTTTTTTAATAAATAATACACTATGCCGATATGTTTTCTTGTAATAATATGAACACAGCTCATATATAACCTTTGTATATATGCTTCATTCTATTGAATTCGTCAAAACCGAAAGACAAAAGTAATTATCTCCTTCGGTCTTGACTAGTCCGGAGTAGGCATTTTTTTCTTTCAACAAGATTCAAAGCAAAATATAATCTATAAATCCAGTTATCCATCTGGTGCTATCACAATCTTATACCAATGCTTATCATCTTTCTCCGCCAAATAATAATTAGAGCTTCATACTCCATTCAAAGATAATGTCCGTGCAGATAGATAATCACTACTTCATTGACTTTTACCTGGAATGAAGTCAATGCAACAATAATCATCGCAGAAATTAATATCTTTGCTACAATTATTGGGAATCAATTGCTGTGCCATCGCTTCGCTGCACTACATACGCCCCACTGTACCATAAAACACCTGCATTATTACCATCATAAATCACTAACGGAACATTACCACAAATATCAGAGCCAACATCTGTTACACTATCAGGTATTTTTAAATAATCTAGGTTGCCACAACCATAAAATGCCCAATCCTCTATATTGGTTACCCCATCCGGGATTGTAATGTTTGTTAGATTACTGCAATTTGTAAAGGCACTACGTCCAATCTTCGTTACACCATTAGGTACCTTTATATTTTTCAAACTGCTACATTCCGAAAAAGCATAGTTTCCTATACTGGTGATGTCATTTGGAATCACTGTATTCATACAGCCAGATACCAATGTATTTGTTTGAGTTTCAATAATGGCATTACAATTATCTCTGCTGTCATAAACACAATTTCCTGATAATACTGAAATCTTTGTTAACCTATTGCATTTTCCAAAGACGTTATATCCTATATTAACTACACTGTCCGGTATTGTCACACTAGTCAGATCACATCCGAAAAAAGCATTATCTTCAATATGAGTTACCGTATCCGGAATTGTAATACTAGTCAAACCAGATTCAAAAAATGCCGATCGCCCTATTGTATCCATACCGGCAGGTATTTCTATGGTCTTCAAGTTACAGCCGAAAAATGGACAATCACGTATCATTGTCACACTATCTGGAATTTCAACATTTGTAAGATTACTACATCCACTAAAAACATAATACTCAATATCCGTAACTCCATCTGGAATTTTTATATCAGTCAAACTGGTACAACCCGCAAATGCACGCTCATCTATATCCATCACACTGTCCGGCATATTGATATCTGTTAAATTCTCGCAATGAGAAAATGCAGAATATCCAATACTGGTCACACTATCCGGAATGTTAATATCTGTAAACTTACAACCACTGAATGCACAATCTCCGATACCAGTTACATCCTTCGGAATCTTTGTATTGATACATCCAAAAATCAATGTATTTGATTCCGTTTCAATGACTGCATTACAATCACCTCTACTGTCATATATTTTATTTCCTGGCAATACAGAAATACTTGTCAAACTATCGCAATTTCCAAATGCAGAGCGATCTATTCTGCTCACACCAGTCTGGATTGTTACACTAGTTAAACTGCTACAGCCATCGAAAGCAAAGTCACCTATATACTCGATATTATCTGGTATTATGAGATTTACTAAATTTGTATTTTCATTAAAGGCATTACCCCCAATACCAATCACACTATTCGGTATTTCTGTATTCATACAACCATAGAGCAATATATTTGTTTCCGTTTCGACAATGGCATTACAATCATTCCTGCTATCATATGTTTTATTCCCAGGGGATACCGATATACTTTTCAGATTGCCACAACCAGAAAATACACGAAATCCAATATCTGTCACACTATCCGGAATCATAACTTTATTTAAATTGCTACATCTAAGAAATGCATAAGTCTTAATTGCAATTACGCTATTTGGAATGGTAATTTCCGTCAAATTAGTACATCTTGCAAATGCTCCATTCCCAATTCTTGTTACATTATTAGGGATTTCTGTAGCCATGCATCCGGCAATCAATGTATTACTCTTCGTTTCTATGATGGCATTACAATCATTTCTGCTATCATATGTTTTATTTCCAGAAGATACAGATATTTTTTTTAGTTTGCTGCACCCAGCAAAAACTGAGTCGCCTGCGATGAAACCCACACTACTTGGAATTGCCATACATTTTAAATTACTGCAATCAGCAAATGCTAAAGTTCCAATACTCCATACGCCATCTGGAATTGTGATTTCTAACAGATTACTGCAACCAGAAAATGCTTCCTTCCCAATGCTTGTAATTTCTTCTCCTAACACTAAATTGCCAGAAATCTCTATATCCGCTTTCTGAATACTATCCTGTTTTACATCTATTGTTTTATCTTTCTTCAATTCTGACCATGTACGTACCAATTCCCCATTTTCATTATATAGCCCTGCTTCTTTTGAAGTACTTGGAACCTCAGATGGTTTAGATGTTCCATCCGGTCTTTGACTCCCTGATGGTTCCGTTACAGACGGAGATATAGATACATCAGGTGTCGAAGTAGTAGTCATTGGTGTTTCCGTTGGTTTTACTGATGCAGGAGACGGTGTCCTATTTGCCTGTGTTGTTTCCTTCGCCTTAATAGTTACTTTGCAGCTATATTTCTTCTTTCCGATTTTCGCCTGAACCTTTGCTGTACCTTTCTTCTTGCCTACCACGGTTACCCCGGTCTTTTTCTTGCTTTTCAGGCTGATATTCTTTTTCCCGGAAGTGACCGTCCATGTCACTTTCTTTTTGTTGTTCTTCAGCTTCAGTTTCTTGGACTGCCCTACCTTAACAGTCAGTTTTTTGGGGCTAAGTGACACTTTTTTGGCAGCACTGGCACTGGTCGGGTTTGTGAGTGCTGCACTACTCATTGTCAAGGCTGTAGTTAGCAGAATTGCCATTAATTTCTTACTTTTTCTCATTCTTTTCCTCCTTGTAAAACAAATATTTTTTCGTATTAAATAATCAGTATCAAAA
>CAMWKN010000325.1 GCA_947174825.1 uncultured Clostridium sp. | reverse complement strand
GCGATAACTACTACACCGGAGAGCCTGTTACGATTCCACTGGACGAAACCAAAGATGCCATGGAAAATGCCAAACGCTATTTTGATAAGTATGGTAAATTAAAGCGTACCTATGAGGCATTGACGATACAGATCGCAGAAACACAGGAAGAAATCAGCCACCTGGAATCCATCAGCAATGCTCTGGATATTGCCAGACAGGAAAGTGATCTGGCGGCAATCAAACAGGAGCTGACGGAATACGGTTACCTGCGTCGGCACAATACCAGTAAAAAGAACCCGAAAAAAACAGAGAAAAGTAAGCCTTTTCACTATATTTCCTCCGATGGATTCCATATTTATGTGGGAAAGAATAATTATCAGAATGACGAACTGACCTTTCATTTTGCCACGGGCAATGACTGGTGGTTCCACGCCAAGGCAAGTGCTGGCTCCCATGTTATTGTCAAATCCGAGGGCAAGGAACTGCCGGACCGTACTTTTGAAGAGGCTGCCAGACTGGCTGCCTATTACTCCAAGGCAAGAGAACAGGGCAAGGCGGAAATTGACTATATTCAGAAAAAACATGTCAAAAAACCAAATGGCAGTAAACCGGGCTTTGTGGTATATTACACCAATTATTCCATGAATATCTCTACGGATATTACAGGAATTGAAGAAGTAAGCGACGGTTAGAATCTGCTGTTATTCGCTGCGACATTCCACACACTAGCAGCAATATTTTGTGATACCAAACTACAGTAGAAATGGAGGTTTCTTATGATACGTTCTGACAATCATGTACACTCTTCCTTTTCCACAGATTCCAACGAATCTATGGAACATATATTACAACAGGCAGTTAATCTGGGCTTTTCCTCTATCTGCTTTACCGATCACATGGATTACGATTTCCCAGCATCCTTTTTGAAAACAAATGATTCCGAAATGTGTTTTGTATTTGATATAGATGATTATCTGGTGGAAATCCAGAAAATGCGGAAACAATTTCCTTCACTGGATATTCGTCAGGGAGTGGAACTGGGTCTGAAACCCTCTGCCCTGGAACCGGCACTGGAATTAACCCATTCCCACCCACTGGACTTTGTCATTGGTTCAACCCACCTGGTTGATGATATCGATCCCTATTATCCCGTATTTTGGGAGAGTACAGAGGAAAACGACGGAATACGCCGCTATTATGAAGCCACTCTGGAAAATATAAACCTTTCTTTTGATTTTGATGTCTATGGGCATCTGGATTATATTCTGCGCTATACCCCGACTATGAAACGTCTGCAGCAGGAGCACCAAAATACAGACTCCTATCTGGAGACACAGTGTAAAATCCATGCAGAAATTATAGATGAGATTTTACAACGGATCATTGATACCGGACACGGGATTGAAGTCAATACTGGTGGATTAAAATACGGCATGGGACATCCCCATCCCCATGAATGGATTCTGACACGTTATGGGGAATTAGGTGGCGAAATCATTACCATCGGATCCGATGCCCATGAGCAGAAACATCTGGGATATGAGTTTACATTGTTACCGTCATTATTGAAACAGTGCGGCTATGACTATTACACGGAATTCCATAAACGGAAAGCTGTTATGATTCCTCTGTAAAGCCGCGCAAATCCTGTACAAACTGCTTCATATGGTGTACTACAGTATCCACCTCTTCCTTAGTATTATCCGGTCCCAAAGTAAAGCGAATGGTTCCCCGGATCAAATCTTCCGGCAGACCAATTGCCTGTAACACATGGGAGGGACTGCTGTCTCTGGCACTACATGCCGAACCAGCGGAAGCACAAATCCCCTCCATATCCAGCAATACCAGTAAAGAGGCCCCTTCCACCGATTGCAGGCTGATGTTGATATTTCCCGGCAGTCTCTGGGTGGAAGATCCATTCAGGCACAAGTCTGGAATCTCTCGAAATAACTCATACAACATGTAATCCCGCAATTCCCGGACATAGCCCATATCCTGTTTCATATACTGCATCCCCAATTCCACTGCTTTGCCCATTCCTACAATTCCCGGTACATTCTCTGTACCGGCACGCATTCTTTGTTCCTGGGCGCCGCCATGTAAAAACGGCTCCACTTCCGTTCCTTCCCGCAGATATAAAAATCCAACCCCTTTTGGTCCATTAAATTTATGACTGCTGGCACTCAATGCAGTAATTCCCAACTCTTCAACCTGAATCGGCACATGCAGATACGCCTGCACAGCATCTGTATGAAAAGGAATCTGATATTTCTGTGCAATCTGTCCTATTTCACGGACAGGTTCAATGGTTCCAATCTCATTATTGGCAAACATAATACTAATCAATACAGTCTCTGGGCGGATTGCCTGTTCCAATTCACGGACACTAATCATTCCTGTCTCATCCACTGGCAAATAAGTCACATCACAGCCCATCCGCTCCAAAAAGTGGCAGCTATGCAGCACTGCATGATGTTCCACGGCAGAGGTAATAATATGTTTTCTGCCATTTGGCGCACCATCTCTGAATGCCATTCCCTTCAGAATCCAGTTATCTGCCTCCGTACCACCTGCCGTAAAATATATCTCCTTGGGCTTTGCACCGATACTTTCCGCAATCACTTCCCTAACATGTTCTACTGCCTTTTTACTGTTTTCTGCAAATTCATACACCCCAGACGGATTACCGTACCACTGTGCAAACCATGGCTGCATCGCCTGGACCACTTCTTCCTCCACCGCCGTAGTAGATCCATGATCCATATAAATCGACTTCCTCTCCATAACTCCCCTCCTTCCATAGAAATAATATTCTGATCTATTCTATGCATCCGCCCAGGTGTTGGTGCATCTCTTCTCCTCTCCCAACAACACCAATTCCTATTTCGCTTAGGAAACATATCAATCTGTCCGAATAGACAAAATTCGCCCTGCCTAACAAGTTTACGCCTTTCGGAAAAACTATCCGCCATCTGCTATATCTGTTTATTAGGGTGCTCTTTCAGATTGCGACATCAAGCCAGACATATTTTTTGCTGAATTTCCATACAATATTTTAAGTGAAACTACATAAGGTGGAACTATGCATTTCCTTCAAAATAAGATTATCAAGGGAACTTTGATTCTGACTGTCGCTGGATTTGTCACCAGAATTTTAGGATTTTTTTATCGTATCTTTTTGGCAGACCGTCTAGGCGCCTCTCTATTAGGAACCTATCAGCTGATCTTTCCTGTCTATGGCATCGCTTTTACAATCTACGGTGCTGGCATACAAACTGCCATCTCCCAGATCATGGCATCTTCCTGTGCTATTTCCAGTAAAGCCTCTGGAAACAAACAGAACAAATCCTGTGATAGGGCAAAGCAAATCCTGCTATATGGACTGGGCATCTCTCTATGCCTGTCCCTTTCCTTGCTGCTTTTGATCCAAAATTTTGCAGATCCTATTGCAAACTATCTGCTGTTGGAGCCAACTTGTGCCCCCTATCTGCGTATTCTGTCCTTGCTTTTTCCTTTCTGTGGCGTTACTGCATGTCTCCACGGATATTATTATGGTCTGCAAAACGCTAAAGTCCCTGCCATAACTCAAATTGTGGAACAGATCAGCAGACTGGGATTTGTATTCCTCATTCTCAGCCTATATCCCATGCCTCCTAAACAAGGGTGTATTGTGGCAGTCTGGGGATTGGTCATCGGTGAAGTCGTATCCAATCTTTATGTAATATCCAAGTTTATCCACCA
>CAMWKN010000324.1 GCA_947174825.1 uncultured Clostridium sp. | reverse complement strand
TTAAATGCGTTTTAAATGCGTTCTTTTTATTTAAAACGCATTTAAAACGCATTTAAAACGCATTCTTATAATATTTTGAACCACGACCTCTACCTTCTAATCTTAACAAACCTTCTGCCTGCATTTTATCCAACGTTTCTCTTGCCTGCTGTCTTGTAAACCCACATAATTCTCTAATTTTCTCATTTGTTATGTATTCTGCGGACTCCAAATATTCCTCAATTCTCCCTTTTGCTTTAATATACCTAAGCAAAGTATCCTGTACATATTCTACATCAGACTTAATTGCCTCATACACCTTTGCGGTCAGCATATATTCCCTACCCACCAATTCAATTAATCCATCCTTAATTAATCTATTACAATTCTTTCGCACTTCATCAACAGGTGTCTGCGTCAACTCCTGAATCCCTGATAATCCAATTCGTTTATTATCTTTTAAATACCTAAGAACCATCAATTCAGATAACGACATCATTCTCTGCAAACTATCCTGTTCTTCAGCAATAAATTTCACAAAATCCATGTCATCAATCGAACTGAACATTGTTAAGGAAACAGCTTCATCATATATATGATATTGCGGATATGGTTTCCCAGATGAAATCATTTCTCGGAAAATGATGTCTACCCCCTGACCAGTTCTTTGGACATATTTCAAACTTTGTAATGTTTCTGCAATCAACTTATTCCTAGGTACAGACGGATGTGTAATAATATTTTTTTCTGTTATTCCGTCTGGTAATCCACCAGGATTTTCAATTACAATTTTTCCCGGATAATGCTTCACATACACCGCACCTGTATTTTGATAATCACGATGTGATAAAGCATTGAACAGCGCTTCCTGAAATACCTTCTCCGAAAAATCAACTATTTCAAGTCGAAACAATCCAACCTGTACATTTACAATTTTATTTGCATCCTGCACTTTTTCTGTCAACCTATCAATCACCGAAATCAACGGCAATCTCATATCAATTCTAGCATCATATTCTTCCAGATTTTCTTCTGAATAATGAAGATAGATAACTTCTGCCTGTGGCAATAATTTTCTAATAGAGTTCTCTTTTCCTACAAAAAGTAAGCCTGCAATAGTGAGTTTATCTGTATTACCCTCTGTTTTAATCAAGCCCAAATCCCTTAAAAAAGCCATATCCTCTAAATCAGGCAATGTAGATTTAGAATCTCTCTGTCTTAATTTCTCTTTTAAAGTATATATTTCCAGTTTATCAATGTCATCTATTGTACTTTCCTGTATAACCCGTTCCGAAAAATCTGGATTCTGAATAGTAGTATATTTATTACTCATTTCGTCTGGATAATATGGTTTTGAATTCTTTCCTAAGCGTTTTAAACATTTTCCATCTGTTGATGCATATGTATTCCCATCATGTTTCACACTAATTGCCAAAACATCCATATCATTATAAGAAATTACTTCGATTTCAGTAAACAGAGGCGGTCTTGTCCTGTCATAAATTGCCTCCATGATTCTTTGACAATCGTAGTTTACGCACCCTGTAACCATTCCATTATCCTCAACTCCCATATATAGAGTACCACCTTTAGCATTCGCAAATGCAATTAATTCGTCCACTGCCAAAGAAATTCGTTCCCGCATATCCTTCGCATTGATCCATGATTTAAATTCAACAGTAAGAGACTCTCCAGTGCTAAGATCATTTTGAAATTCTTTGAATGCCAATAGGTACACCCCCTTCATATATTAACATCTGTTAATTATATATTCCCACATTATATCCATCACGAAAAAAGTATAGCATATGTTAGATCATAAGTCATTATGAATTATAGAATCCATAATCTGTCACCGATCTTTTCCCCATTATTCCTTATACAAATTTCTGCATATTTTCTTTGATCTTGTATTGTTTGATAATTAGGCATTCCCACTGTCTCAATAGTATATGTATTGCCCTGCTCATCCTGCAGTTGCGATCCATTTCTCAGCAATTGTATATTTCCTTCTACAGAAATACAATACAGATCACCTACTTTCAATTTTCCCCGAACATTTAGTACTGCTTCTGTCTCCTTCATTTTATGATACCTTTAATCCCTTCCGCAATAATAAAAACATTTCACTCCGTTATAAGTTTCATACTTGCCCTCACAAGCAAGTTTGCTCGGTCCGCTTATCATTGTATCACATCCCTTGACACATTTCAGTAACCTTTATAGAAAAAGGAAACACATCCCCCCGCTCTAAGCGTAAATCACTATCAAATCCTAATCCAGCAAAAAACATTGACACCAATAATCATTCATGGTAATATGAAGCAAACTTCACATGAAATACACTTCACATATGAGGAGCAAAATGAAAAATAAAGTCAAGGAATTTCGAACGGCATTTCAGATTACCCAACAGCAATTGTCAGATATGGTTCATGTATCTTCCCGAACCAATAAATCAATAGAAAAAGAACAGTACAATCCTTCACTGATGCTGGCTTACCGCATTGCACAGGTATTCCACGTCAGCGTAGAAGAATTATGCTGTTTACAGGAAAATAAAGAAAGGGAGGATCAGGAATATGAAAATCTATAACAAAAGTCTGTTTCTGGAAGGTGCTTTCTCAGCTATAGTAGGTTTCGCACTATTTGTCAGCCAGTTAAACGGGTTTAAAATACAACACTTGATCTTAGCGGCATTAACCATATTTATTGGCATAGGACTGATACTGGGCAGTATGTCGAAAATCATGTCACGGGAAAACCAAATTGATCAGGCAGATGAGCGCAACCAGTTAATTATATTAAAAACGAAAAGTAGAACATTACAAATCACCCAAATGATCTGCATTGTATTTAGTGTGATCTTTTTAATAATGGGAAAACTGAAAAGTCATATACTTCTTATCGTTTTCGGAACCGGTTTGATAATCCCATTTATCCTTTCCTTATTTGTCGAAGTTTTTTGTCATATGTATTATGAACTGAAATACTAATATAACACATAACAATCTACACAACGAATATTTTCATTGCCCAAACACATAATCAAATATGCTGCCAGCCAGAAGACGGCAGAATGGAGAAATATATGTTACAGAATTACCGAATGGATATCGCATACGATGGCAGCCGTTACAGTGGTTGGCAAAAACAGGGAAATACAGAAAACACCATACAAGAACGCATTGAAACGACACTGAACAAATTATTAAAAGAAGAAATCGAAATCCATGGATCGGGACGCACCGATGCTGGTGTCCATGCTTTGGGACAGGTCTCCAATTTTAAAACCAGTCAAAGGACAAGCACAGATGCCATCCAGCAATATCTCAATCAGTCCCTTCCTCTGGATATTCGTGTTTTATCTGTCTCCGAAGCAAATCCTCGTTTTCATGCCAGACTGAATGCCACCAGAAAACATTACCGCTACCAAATCGATAACCATGCTGTAGCAAATATTTTTGAACGAAAATATCTGACCCGTTTTTCGGACAGAGATTATTTTGGCAAACTGGCAGACAAACAAAATCGACTACTTTCTCACCATGTATCAGATGCAGCACCCGGCACAAGCGAAAACACACACGAGACCACTCCACAACATAACTGTCAAATTTATTATGATTTGGAAACCATGGAACAGGCTGCTGCTAGTTTAATGGGAGGGCATGAGTTTAAGAGTTTTTGTGATAAGCGCCAGAGGAAAAAATCAACGGTACGCATTTTGGAACAGATTACGATAA
>CAMWKN010000323.1 GCA_947174825.1 uncultured Clostridium sp. | reverse complement strand
GGTATGGATAGGCAGTGTCATAATAATTAATGCCGTGATCTGCCGCATAACGTACCATTCGGGCGACTTGTTCCTCGTCAACCTCACCGCTTCCGTCAGGAAGAAGCGGCAGCCGCATAGTGCCAAAGCCCAACAGGGAAAGTTTCTTGTCCTTAAATTCGCTGTAGATCATGTTCCACCTCCAAAAATATCGTTTTTATTAATCTTTTCTTTGCGGATTTCAATTAACTGAAATTTACAATACCATCAGTAATGTACCCACCCCAATTAAAAAACATCCAGAAATTGACTTTACTGTAAATTTCTCGTGCAAGAAAATAAAAGCCAATACCAAAGTTATTACCACGCTCAATTTATCAATTGGAACAACCTTCGATGCTTCACCGATCTGTAACGCTTTATAGTAGCAAAGCCATGATGCGCCTGTCGCAAGGCCGGATAATATCAGAAAAATCCAGCTTTTTTTGCTAATATTGTTTATTCCACTTTGTGCATTCGTCAGAAAAACCATTCCCCATGCCATAACCACAACAACTACTGTACGTAATGCCGTTGCAAGATTAGAATTGACTCCTTCTATACCAATTTTTGCTAAAATAGATGTAAGCGCAGCAAACACCGCAGAACCTAACGCAAACAAAAACCACATACTTTCTTGCCTCCTTCAACTTCCAATAATAATTCTTCACTCTTAAAGATGTTCTTTAGATGTTTCGTAACTACACTCCTATCCATATCAAAAAGCTATGCAATTGCATTAGAATTTATCGTATCTATAACCTTTCTAATATCCATCCAAACAGTCATATCCGTAAAGATCTCAACCACACTTCCCTGATCTGTAAATGGTGATTCCTGCAACACAGAAAGATCCTTCATCATTCCGTTATGGACAATGTATTCCACTATCTGATTGACAAAATATATCTGTCTGCTGTCCATGCTTACACTATTCAGATACTCTGAAAATGCCTCTTTTGCTGCGTTCATATCAAGCCCAACAATCTCACGAACAAATTCCCCAAGCGGCTTATCTCCAAATTCGTGTTCGTAATCCTGTTTTGTTCCGACTTCTTTCCATAAGATTTCTTCCAGGCTCTCAATATCAGTACTTGTTAAAGCTTGATTTGTTCTTAACTTAGCAATGGCAATATTATCCTGATGCTGTCTTACATAGTATTCTGCCTTTGCCTTGTAATTCCTTAATTCATCGTTTTCAAGTTCCGATTCCTTCCATTCCGTTGACAACAAATCATCTTCAAAATTTGTATCATAACGCATCTTTTGTTTAGGAATATACTTCATTAAATCACGCAGTCTTTCCCTGATTTCTTCAAATTCATGAATCCCGGCGTTATCTACATAATCGGTATTTAGAATACGATTTATCAAATCTGATTCCGCCTGAATCTCCGGAATATTTGCCACACTGGCAATTCCGGCAACTTTCTTTTTCAGATCATTTCGCGCTCTCGCATACTTCTTACCTATCAAGTAAGCAAGTTCTATTCCATACATAAGTGCGTCAAATCGGACTGCAGTTGACTCATCTTTATCTGGCAGAATAAGGGGCGCCACTTCCTCCCGAACAAGCAAGGTATCTTCATATGTCAATGTCTGATAATTTGTTTCTGTTGAATACAAATCAACATATTTAAGATGCTGCCTTACTACAAAGTTGTCTCTTGGCAGTTCCTGTACCTTTTCACTCATATGCTTAACCAAAGCATTTCTATAGGCAATCAGACGTTCCACTTGATATTCCATATTCTGTAACTTATAAGTGATCTCAAATTGTAAATTAAAGATAGCCCCTTGAAGAGCAATCATATTTGCTGTGGCTTTTCCTTTATTTACACGGAAAAATTCAAAGTTTCCGCAGAAATCAAAGATATAAAATCTCTGTTTATCCTCTCCATCCAGCAAGCCGGGACATAACCTTGTTCCTCGGCCAATCATCTGCCAAAACTTAGCCTTACTCATAACCTTCTTAAAAAACACAAGATTCAAAACTTCTGGAACATCAATACCCGTATCCAACATATCCACAGAAATTGCAATCTGTGGCATTTTTTTCGGATCTGAAAATTCATCTACTGCACTCTGTGCATATGTCATATAATTATCGATCACTTTTGCATAATCAGGTAAATGTGGATACTCTTTATGAAATACTTCTAATATCTTTTCTGCATGGTCATGATTTTTTGCAAAGATTATTGTTTTTCCAAGTTTCTCTCCATAATCAATTTTGATGCCATTGGTCATGAGAATATTTAACACTTGCTTTATTGTATCCTCATTAAATATCCACGTATTTAATGCAGAAGATGCAATTGATTCCGGCATTTCACCATGCTCATCTTCAAAAGTTTCCTCATAAGCTTCCCTATCTTCTTCCGACAGTTCATCATATACAATTCCCTGTTCAATAAACTTCAGTTTCGACTCAACAGAAACATAATCGACAAGATAGCCATCTTTTACCGCCTGTGCCAAATCATAACCATAGGTCGGCACGCCATTCTCCAATTCAAAAACTTCATATGTATTCTTGTCAATCTCATCTTTGGGTGTCGCAGTGAGTCCCACCAGAGGAGCGTCAAAGTATGTAAAAATATCTTTGTACTTATTATAAATTGATCTATGGGCTTCATCACAGATTACCAGATCAAAATGTCCACAGGTAAAAAGTTTTCCATCGCTATCTTTTACCGTATCAATACAATTCACCATCGTTTGATAGGTCGAAAACACACAATGTGCACTATAATTATCTTTTTCCTCCACCAAATTAGTGCAAGACAGATTTGGAAGCATATTTACAAAGCTTCTTTTTGCCTGTGTAACCAGGGAATTTCTATCCGCTAAAAAAAGAATATTTTTAATCCATCCTGCCTCTAGCAAAACATCACACAACGCAATGACCGTTCTTGTCTTACCAGAACCGGTAGCCATTACAAGCAATGCCTTTCTTCTATTTTTCTCATCAAAACTATTGCATACCGCCTTAATTGCAGCCTCTTGGTAATAGCGTCCTGCAATTTCTTTATTTACCACAACATTTTTAAGACTTGTCCTCATAGTCAATAAATTAAACCATTTCTCCAAGTCTCTCTTTGAATAAATAACAGAACATTTTCTCTCTGGATATTGACCATCCAGGATACGAGTTTCAAATCCATTTGTCAGAAAAATGACTGGTCTTCTCTTATATTTTTGTTCCAGTATATCCGCATACAGCTTTGCCTGCTGCCTTCCCTTTGAGACGTCTACACAAGTACGCTTTGCCTCTATAACAGCCAATGGTCTTTGCATATCATCATAAAGAATATAATCGGCATATCCCACTTCTGATTTATTAGGCATTCCCGGAAGTTCGACCTCATTCATCCAATCTTTGCCTTCTGTCCAACCGGCATCCATAAGCATAGAATCAATATAAAGTTTTCTGGTCTTGTACTCCGTCAATTCCAAAGGTTTTGAAACATATGTGGGCTGTTTCTCCTGTCTGCGAGCAGATAATTCTTCCTTCAAAGAAGCGTTTTCAAGCATTAATTTCTTTAAGTCCAGTTCCTGACGGGCAAACTTCTCCCGCTCTTTCGCCAATTCTTTCTCAGCAGAATTTTCTGCTGATGCTGCTTTTGTTGCTGGTGCTGCATTTGCGATTTCCCTAGATTCTTTTGCTTTTTTGATTCTGGATGTAATGATATTCTTATCAAAAGAGCGCTCCTCATACT
>CAMWKN010000322.1 GCA_947174825.1 uncultured Clostridium sp. | reverse complement strand
GTATCTACCAAGGCACTAATGTCCGGCATGAAATTGGTGCCTACTATATCCGATAACCATTTGGAGCCTTTCTCCGTAAAACCCAGGATAGGAACAGCTTCTCCATCGCATTCCAAAACACTTTGATTCTGATATTTCTCCCGATACTGGTAACCCAGAATAATACCTTCCCTCTGTTCCGTATTCTCATACTCGCCACGCAGATCAAAAATCCGAAGCATATTCCTGTCCATAGATGTCATTTCAATTAAATCAGTCCCATCATAGGCAGAGCTGTAATGATGACCGTCCTGCATCCGGGCAATCACAGGTTCCTTTTCCTGAGAGCCAGCATTTACAAAATCTCCAATGCAATCCACATATAGCAAAGCTTTCACGCTATTATAAAATGTTGTCTCCTTTTCCAATCCTCCCCCCTCTTTTAAATAGATATGCCCAACCCGCTCCATATCACAAAGTTTTTTGATTTCTAATTCATCATAAGACTTAAAATTTAACACCAGAAGGGAGATACCAATCAACAGGCACACAGAAATTAACAGTAACAAAATAAGGAAATTTTTAAGTGCTTTTCCAAAAAGCATATCACATGTGATATGCCATGTACATCTCAATTTCTTAATCATAAAATCCTTCTCCTGTCCTTTTTCTTAATGCATGTTTATTCTTTTATACATAAGAAGATCATCTTTCCGCACGTAATATATATTGTCCGGCAGGTGTATCCATATGTAACTCTGCATAGGAATATGTCTTGGCATTCTCATTTGTTTTTACTAAAAATGTTCTTGTCCTATCTTTCACATGTGGTAAATGCATTGATTTATGTAGCTTTTTACAAAAGCAGTACCATCAATCTTTCTGGTTATATATTCAGAAACCTTACGGGCATTTGTAATTGTAACTACAGCGGCTTTTGGATTTGCAGGAATTAAAACCAGAGCAGCCAACAGCAAGATTGCAATTATTTTTTGTCATTTTTGAAATCTTCATTTTATTTGTTTTTTTACTTTCAGTATTTAGTGTATATTTTTTACTATATACTGTCAAGCAACAATTTTCTCAATGCACATGAATAATAAAAAAAACGCACACCCTCCTATATTGTATTCAATTTCTACATATGTTAAAATATTAGAATGCCAGATTTTATAGAAGGAGTATATCATGAGGGGAATACTGTTAGCCAGGTGGGCCGAAAAATACAAACATATCGAAGACGAAATAAAACGCTATGAAAGACAGCTAGAAAGATTGAAAAGGGTAAAAAAAAATCTGGGAATGGACATCCGGATAGGATATATCTCTTTAATAATCCTTTTTTTTCTTTTTCTGGGATTAGCGGGAATGGCTCTGTACATTCCGTCGATGCTTTTGTGCATTTATGTACCGGTTCTGTCACTTCTTGCAACATTTGTACTGGGCAGGGGGATCATCAAACTAATAAAAAACGTTTCCCTTTACTGTTATCATAAAAGAAAGAACCTTCCTTTTGAATATCCGAAACCTCCTATCGTAAACTCCAATTATCCCACTAACTATCCACCAAATTATTATACCGAACAGCTGTGTGTTGAATGGCTGATTGAAACATATCAATTGGAAATAAAGCAGTTAAAGCAATGGCGCCGGGAATTCGATCAAGCTTCGGAAGCGGATTATGAAGATTTTGAAAAACGATTGGATGAGATCTTAATATACGAAATCGTGGGCAGGGCAAGAAGAATAAAGAGAATAAAGTAAAAAAGGGATCACATGTTTCTGCAATCCCTTTTATCATATCATCTTTGTACTTCTTATTCTACTCCGGAAACTACAGTCTCCGCAGCCTCAGCCATTGCCTCTTCATAACGTTCCAGTATAATGCCCTGCAGTTTCTCTCTGGTCTCAGAATTAATCGGATGAGCAATATCCCGATACTCTCCATCTCCAGCACGCCTGCTAGGCATTGCAATGAACAATCCCTTGTCTCCCTCAATCACTTTAATATCATGAACAACGAACTCCTCATCCAGCGTAATTGAAACAACCGCTTTCATTTTACCCTCTTTCGCAATTTTGCGAACTCTGACATCTGTTACCTGCACTGTTTTAACCTCCTTTGGTTATCATGCTGTGCAGAGCTCCCTAACTCCTATTATTATAGGAAGAAACTCCTGATAAATTCCCACGCATTATCTTTGTCAGACCGCTTATAGAGCGTATCTTTCGTTCTTTTCTACTACTATCCTGATCTTGCCATCTTCTGAGATATAATTGGTGTTCGCCCGGATTGTATCCCTGCTTTCTACGATACAATTCTCAATATGCGTATTGTCTCCAATATATACATCATTTAATATGATGGAATTCTTGATCGTACAATTATTACCTACATATACTTCCTTGAACAATATAGAATCCTCCACCGTACCATTGATAATACAACCACTGGATACCAGACTGTTCTTTACGGAAGATCCCACATTATATTTTGCCGGTGGCAAATCTTCTACTTTGGAATATACATCTGGGTACTCCCTGAAGAAATAATTACGCACATCCGGCTTCAGGAAATCCATATTTGTACGGAAATAGGATTCCACAGAAGATATATTGCTCCAATAAGTCTTCATTGAGTACGCATAGATACGCTTTACATTTTTATAACGAATCAAAACATCCTTTACAAAATCATGGCGTTCCTCCTGCATGGATTTCTCGATCAACTCAATCAGCATACGACGGCGTACAATATATACTCCGGTAGAAACCGTATTATTTGCTGTACTGATCGGTTTTTCCTCGAATTCCAGCACTCGCCCATCATCATCAACACGCAGTACACCGAAACGGCTCGGATCATCTTTACCACTGACATCTGCAGTCACCACGGTAAAGTCTGCTTTCTTAGCAATATGGTATTCTAATACTTTATTATAATCCATCTTGTAGATACCATCACCAGAAGCAATCACTACATATGGCTCGTGACTATTCTTTAGAAAGTCCAGATTCTGCGCTATCGCATCTGCTGTACCGCGATACCAATAGCTGTTATCTGGTGTTGTTGTTGGGGTGAATACATATAATCCACCCTGTTTTCTACCAAAATCCCACCATTTAGAAGAATTCAGATGTTCATTCAAAGATTTCGCATTGTACTGTGTGAACACTGCTACCTTCTGAATGTGGGAGTTGCTCATATTACTAAGAACAAAATCAATACTCCGAAAACCACCTGCAACCGGCATAGCTGCAATGGCTCTCTTGTTGGAAAGTTCCCGCATTCTGTTGCTATTACCACCTGCTAACACAATTCCTATCGCTCTCATTATCTGTCACCTACCTTAATCAATGTTTCGCCACCTGCAAGTACACCATCCGGATAGTCTGACAGCTCTGTTACTCCAGAAATCGCTGTGTTCTTTCCGATTTGGACATTATCAGGGATTACGCTATCCTCCCCGATTGTCACCAGACCAAAGGCATATACATCTGGTTTTACCTTGTTTGGAACCTCATCTCCCACGCCCAGCTTGCAGTTTTCGCCAATTACTACATTCTCTGCAATTATTGACTTGTCTATCACTGTACCGGCTTTGATCGTAGTAGAACTCATGATAATGGAATCGCGAACAACGGCTCCCTTTTCTATTGTAACACCAGAACCAATTACCGAATTATGGACTTCTCCATAAATCTCGGATGCCTCTCCCATAATCGCCTTGGCCACACTAGCAGCATCCGCAACATACTGCGG